>NZ_JBFUAY010000027.1:0-53876 GCF_056406015.1 Rhizobium sp. P1_E1
CTCATGGGCTCGAACATGCAGCGTCAGGCAGTGCCGCTGCTGCGTGCCGAAGCTCCGTTCGTCGGTACCGGCATGGAACCGGTCGTCGCCCGTGACTCCGGTGCCGCCATCGGCGCCCGCCGCGGCGGCGTGGTCGACCAGGTCGACGCGACGCGTATCGTTATCCGCGCCACGGAAGACCTCGAAGCCGGCAAATCCGGCGTCGATATCTACCGCCTGCAGAAGTTCCAGCGTTCGAACCAGAACACCTGCGTCAACCAGCGCCCGCTGGTCACCGTCGGTGACGAGGTCAACCGCGGCGACATCCTCGCCGACGGCCCGTCGACCGATCTCGGCGACCTGGCGCTCGGCCGCAACGCGCTCGTCGCGTTCATGCCTTGGAACGGCTACAACTACGAAGACTCGATCCTGCTCTCCGAGCGTATCGTTGCCGACGACGTGTTCACCTCCATTCACATCGAGGAATTCGAAGTGATGGCGCGCGACACCAAGCTTGGTCCTGAGGAAATCACCCGCGATATTCCGAACGTTTCGGAAGAAGCGCTGAAGAACCTCGACGAAGCCGGCATCGTCTATATCGGCGCTGAAGTTCAGCCGGGCGATATCCTCGTCGGCAAGATCACACCGAAGGGCGAAAGCCCGATGACGCCGGAAGAAAAGCTTCTGCGCGCCATCTTCGGCGAAAAGGCCTCCGACGTGCGCGACACCTCCATGCGCATGCCGCCCGGCACTTACGGCACGATCGTCGAAGTTCGCGTCTTCAACCGCCACGGCGTTGAAAAGGACGAGCGCGCGATGGCAATCGAGCGCGAAGAAATCGAGCGTCTGGCAAAGGACCGTGACGACGAGCAGGCGATCCTCGACCGTAACGTCTACGGCCGTCTGATCGAGATGCTGCGCGGCCAGGCTTCCATCGCCGGCCCGAAGGGCTTCAAGAAGGGCAGTGAGCTTTCCAACGCCGTTGTCTCCGAATATCCCCGCTCGCAGTGGTGGATGTTTGCGGTCGAAGACGAAAAGGTCCAGAGCGAGCTCGAAGCGCTCCGTGGTCAGTACGACGAATCCAAGTCGCGCCTTGAACAGCGCTTCATGGACAAGGTCGAAAAGGTCCAGCGCGGCGATGAAATGCCTCCTGGCGTCATGAAGATGGTCAAGGTCTTCGTCGCCGTAAAGCGCAAGATCCAGCCGGGCGACAAGATGGCCGGCCGTCACGGGAACAAGGGCGTGGTCTCGCGCATTGTGCCGGTGGAGGACATGCCGTTCCTCGAAGACGGCACGCATGTCGACGTCGTTTTGAACCCGCTCGGCGTGCCTTCGCGCATGAACGTCGGCCAGATCCTGGAAACGCATCTGGGTTGGGCTTGCGCCGGCATGGGTCGCCAGATCGGCGAACTGATCGATGCATACAAGGCCAGTGGCAACATTGAGCCGCTGCGCAAGACCATCGGCGATGTCGTCGGTACCGGCCCGAAGGCCGAACAGGTCCATGAGTTCGACGATGATTCGGTTCTGCGTCTCGCCGACCAGTGGAAGCGTGGCGTTTCGATTGCGACGCCTGTTTTCGACGGTGCAAACGAAGCCGACGTCAACGACATGCTGCGTCTGGCAGGTCTCAAGGATACCGGTCAGTCGACGCTCTATGACGGCCGTACCGGCGAGCAGTTCGACCGCCAGGTGACCGTGGGCTACATCTACATGCTGAAGCTCAACCACTTGGTCGACGATAAGATCCATGCTCGTTCGATCGGTCCTTACTCGCTCGTGACTCAGCAGCCGCTGGGCGGCAAGGCGCAGTTCGGCGGTCAGCGCTTCGGCGAAATGGAAGTCTGGGCGCTCGAAGCATACGGCGCGGCCTACACGCTGCAGGAAATGCTGACGGTGAAGTCGGACGACGTCGCCGGCCGCACCAAGGTCTACGAAGCCATTGTTCGCGGAGACGACACGTTCGAAGCCGGTATTCCGGAAAGCTTCAACGTTCTCGTCAAGGAAATGCGCTCGCTGGGCCTCAGCGTCGAGCTCGAGAATACCAAGCTTGACGAGGCGCAGGCAGCTCAGCTGCCCGACGCGGCCGAGTAAGCACTTGATAGGGCGTGCGCTGCCAATGCAGCGCACGCCGGTCCCGCCGGGCGCCGTATCCGTGTCGGCCCGGAAGGGAAGTTTCGCCGCATCTCGCGGTTATTCTCGTTTAAGCGAGGGAGGCGGCTCCCGGGAATTTGCCGCCGACCATCGCATTTTAAGGGCGCTTTAGCCCATGAAGGAGACAGGCATGAACCAAGAGGTCATGAATCTTTTCAATCCGCAGGTGCCTGCACAGAATTTCGATTCTATTCGGATTTCGATCGCGTCTCCGGAGAAGATCCTCTCCTGGTCTTACGGTGAGATCAAGAAGCCGGAAACCATCAACTACCGTACGTTCAAGCCGGAACGCGACGGTCTGTTCTGCGCGCGCATCTTCGGGCCGATCAAGGACTACGAATGCCTGTGCGGCAAGTACAAGCGCATGAAGTACAAGGGCATCATCTGCGAAAAGTGCGGCGTCGAAGTCACGCTGTCGCGCGTTCGCCGTGAGCGCATGGGCCATATCGAGCTCGCCGCTCCCGTTGCCCATATCTGGTTCCTGAAGTCGCTGCCGAGCCGCATTTCGACGCTGCTCGACATGACGCTGAAGGATGTCGAGCGCGTCCTCTACTTCGAAAACTACATCGTCACCGAGCCGGGCCTGACCGCCCTGAAGGAGCACCAGCTCCTCTCGGAAGAAGAGTACATGCTCGCCGTTGACGAATACGGCGAAGACCAGTTCACCGCGATGATCGGCGCCGAGGCGATCTACGAGATGCTGGCCTCGATGAACCTCGAGAAGATCGCTGGCGACCTGCGCGCTGAGCTTGCCGACACCACGTCGGATCTCAAGCAGAAGAAGCTGATGAAGCGCCTGAAGATCGTCGAGAACTTCATGGAGTCGGGCAATCGTCCGGAATGGATGATCATGAAGGTCGTTCCGGTCATCCCGCCGGACCTGCGTCCGCTGGTTCCGCTCGACGGCGGCCGTTTCGCGACGTCGGATCTGAACGATCTCTACCGCCGCGTCATCAACCGTAACAACCGTCTGAAGCGCCTGATCGAGCTTCGTGCACCTGGCATCATCATCCGCAACGAAAAGCGCATGCTGCAGGAATCTGTTGACGCGCTGTTCGACAACGGCCGCCGCGGCCGCGTCATCACCGGCGCCAACAAGCGTCCGCTGAAGTCGCTCTCCGACATGCTGAAGGGCAAGCAGGGCCGCTTCCGTCAGAACCTGCTCGGCAAGCGCGTCGACTATTCCGGCCGTTCGGTCATCGTCACCGGTCCGGAACTGAAGCTGCACCAGTGCGGCCTGCCGAAGAAGATGGCGCTCGAGCTCTTCAAGCCGTTCATCTATGCCCGCCTCGACGCCAAGGGTTACTCCTCGACCGTCAAGCAGGCCAAGAAGCTGGTCGAAAAGGAAAAGCCGGAAGTCTGGGATATCCTCGACGAGGTCATCCGCGAGCATCCGGTTCTCTTGAACCGCGCACCGACGCTGCACCGCCTGGGCATCCAGGCCTTCGAACCTACCCTGGTCGAAGGCAAGGCGATCCAGCTGCATCCGCTCGTCTGCACGGCCTTCAACGCCGACTTCGACGGTGACCAGATGGCCGTTCACGTGCCGCTGTCGCTCGAAGCCCAGCTCGAAGCCCGCGTGCTGATGATGTCGACCAACAACATCCTGCACCCGGCCAACGGCGCGCCGATCATCGTTCCCTCGCAGGACATGGTTCTCGGCCTCTACTATCTGTCGATCCTCAACCAGAACGAGCCGGGCGAAGGCATGGCCTTCTCCGATCTCGGCGAGCTGCATCACGCTCTCGAAAGCAAGGTCGTGACGCTGCACACCAAGATCCGCGGCCGCTTCAAGTCGGTCGACGAGGATGGCAAGCCTTACTCGAAGATCTACGAGACGACGCCTGGCCGTCTGCTCATCGGTGAACTGTTGCCGAAGAACGGCAAGGTGCCCTTCGATATCTGCAACCAGGAAATGACCAAGAAGAACATCTCGAAGATGATCGACACGGTCTATCGCCATTGCGGCCAGAAGGACACGGTCATTTTCTGCGACCGCATCATGCAGCTCGGTTTCGCCCATGCCTGCCGCGCCGGCATTTCGTTCGGCAAGGACGACATGGTCATTCCGGATGCCAAGGCCAAGATCGTTGCCGACACCGAAAATCTGGTGAAGGAATACGAGCAGCAGTACAATGACGGCCTCATCACCCAGGGCGAGAAGTACAACAAGGTTGTCGACGCCTGGGGCAAGGCGACCGAAAAGGTCGCCGAAGAGATGATGGCGCGCATCAAGGCGGTCGAATTCGATGAGAAGACCGGTCGCCAGAAGCCGATGAACTCGATCTACATGATGAGCCACTCCGGTGCCCGCGGTTCTCCGAACCAGATGCGCCAGCTGGGCGGCATGCGTGGCCTCATGGCCAAGCCGTCGGGCGAAATCATCGAGACCCCGATCATCTCGAACTTCAAGGAAGGGCTGACCGTCAACGAGTACTTCAACTCGACGCACGGCGCCCGTAAGGGTCTGGCAGACACCGCCCTGAAGACCGCCAACTCCGGCTACCTGACCCGCCGTCTCGTCGACGTCGCGCAGGATTGCATCGTCACGCATGTCGACTGCGGAACGCAGACGGGCCTCACCATGACCGCCATCGTCGATGCCGGCCAGGTGGTTGCCTCGATCGGCGCCCGTATCCTCGGCCGCACGGCGCTCGACGACATCGATCATCCGGTCACGGGTGAGCGCATCGTCGATGCCGGCAAGATGATCCTCGAGCCCGACGTCGTCGAAATCGAAAAGGCCGGCATCCAGTCGATCCGCATCCGCTCGGCACTGACCTGCGAAATCCAGACGGGCGTCTGCTCTGTCTGCTACGGCCGCGACCTCGCGCGCGGTACGCCGGTCAATATGGGCGAAGCCGTCGGCGTCATCGCTGCTCAGTCGATCGGCGAGCCGGGCACCCAGCTCACCATGCGTACCTTCCACCTTGGCGGTACGGCAACCGTGGTCGACCAGTCGTTCCTTGAAGCCTCGTACGAAGGTACGGTGCAGATCAAGAACCGCAACATCCTGCGCAACTCCGATGRCAATCTCGTTGCCATGGGCCGCAACATGACCGTCCAGATCCTGGACGAACGTGGTGTCGAGCGGTCGTCGCAGCGTGTGGCCTACGGTTCGAAGCTGCATGTCGACGAAGGCGACAAGGTCAAGCGCGGCCAGCGTCTGGCAGAGTGGGACCCCTACACCCGTCCAATGATGACGGAAGTGGCCGGTACCGTTCAGTTTGAAGATCTGGTCGACGGTCTCTCCGTTCTGGAAGCGACCGACGAATCGACCGGCATCACCAAGCGTCAGGTCATCGACTGGCGTTCGACCCCGCGCGGCTCGGACCTCAAGCCGGCGATCGTCATCAAGGATGCCAGCGGCAATATCGCCAAGCTGTCCCGTGGTGGTGATGCCCGCTTCCTGCTCTCGGTCGATGCGATCTTGTCGGTCGAGCCGGGCACGAAGGTCTCCCAGGGTGACGTTCTCGCCCGTTCGCCGCTCGAAAGCGCCAAGACCAAGGACATCACCGGCGGTCTGCCGCGTGTTGCCGAGCTGTTCGAAGCCCGTCGTCCGAAGGACCACGCCATCATCGCAGAGATCGATGGTACGATCCGTCTCGGCCGCGACTACAAGAACAAGCGTCGCGTCATCATCGAGCCGGCGGAAGATGGTGTCGAGCCTGTCGAATACCTGATCCCGAAGGGCAAGCCCTTCCACCTTCAGGAAGGCGACTATATCGAAAAGGGTGACTACATCCTCGACGGTAACCCGGCTCCGCACGACATCCTGGCGATCAAGGGCGTGGAGGCTCTGGCCTCCTACCTCGTCAACGAGATCCAGGAAGTCTACCGCCTGCAGGGCGTCGTCATCAACGACAAGCACATCGAGGTGATTGTCCGTCAGATGCTGCAGAAGGTGGAAATCACCGATGCAGGCGACTCGACCTATATCGTCGGCGACAATGTCGACCGGATCGAGCTCGAAGACGTCAACGATCATCTGATCGAGCAGGGCAAGAAGCCAGCCTACGGCGATCCGGTTCTTCTCGGCATCACCAAGGCGTCGCTGCAGACCCCGTCCTTCATCTCGGCCGCATCCTTCCAGGAAACGACCAAGGTGCTGACGGAAGCTGCAATCGCCGGCAAGACCGACGGTCTGCAGGGTCTGAAGGAAAACGTCATCGTCGGCCGCCTCATCCCGGCCGGTACCGGCGGTACCATGACCCAGATCCGCCGCATCGCCACGTCGCGCGACGAGATGATCCTCGAAGAGCGCCGCAAGGGCACGGGTGCTGCCGTTGCCACGCCGATGCTGCAGGACATGGCCGAAAAGGCTCCGGCTGCGGAATAATCCGCGGCTGAAGTCGACGAATTGAAAAACCGCCCGGAGCGATCCGGGCGGTTTTTGTTTTATTTGCTCTGACTGGTCTGGCGGGGAGGGAGGCGCTGCTTCGCTTAGGCTGCCTTGACAGCGTCAGCGGCGGCTCCTTTCAGTTGAACCGGATGATCGCGACTTCGCCTTCGACGGCGCCCTGATAGGCAGATGCGTGCGGCTCTTCGGCCGGGACCTCGGTCAGCATGCCGATCTGGTCGAGATCGGCCTCGATGAAGCCTTCCTCGGCAAGGGCGTTCAAGGCCTCGCGTACGGCAGTGTCGTCGTCAGGCGCCTTCAGCATGATGTGCAGGTCGATGCCTTCGCTGGCGTCGGACTCATAGCCCTTGCCGATGATGATGAAGATCATCGGGCCGTCGAAATTATTGTCGTTATCAGGTGTCGTGATCATCGCCTGTCCTTCGGCTCTTTGACGATTCGGTCGCTCGAATCCTGCTGTGAGGGCCGAACGCCGCGATTGCTGATTCCTTAACTGTTTTTGCTGCAATGCCCAAGTTTTTATCTTGGTGCACAGCCGTGAATTCGTCTAGAAGGATGAAACAGGGCGTTTGGCCGGCATATCAAGGCGATACGGCGAGTTTATTTCTTAACCGGCCTTGACGAGACGGGTGGAAACCAGTAGTACCCCGGCCATCAGATCCCATGTGAGGCTTGGCTGTTCGGGGCGACGCGCCCTGAAGTTCACCTCAAACAAGGTTCTAAACGCACGTTGAAGTCATGATGCTGCACGCACGACGCATGTTTTATGCGTCCTCTGCTCCTTGTGGTCCATCTGCGGAAGCGGATCGGGCCATATTTTGCGCATTGACGGAGAGTGCGTCACTGCCGGAGACGGCGCGAGTTCAAGCCCGCAAGGGTACTGAGATAAAACGTAAGGGATGGTTGAATGCCTACCGTAAACCAGCTGATCCGCAAGCCTCGCCAGGCGAACGTAAAGCGTAACAAGGTTCCTGCACTCCAGGAGAACCCGCAGAAGCGCGGCGTTTGCACGCGCGTCTACACGACGACGCCGAAGAAGCCGAACTCGGCTCTGCGTAAGGTCGCAAAGATCCGCCTGACCAACGGCTTCGAAGTCATTGGTTACATCCCCGGCGAAGGTCACAACCTTCAGGAACACTCCGTCGTCATGATCCGTGGCGGCCGCGTTAAGGACCTTCCGGGTGTCCGTTATCACATCATCCGCGGCGTTCTCGATACCCAGGGTGTCAAGAACCGCAAGCAGCGCCGCTCCAAGTACGGCGCGAAGCGTCCGAAGTAATTCGGTTTTTGAATAATCCGGCGCTGCGCGAGGTCCTCCGCGTCATGAAGCGCCTTAACGGTTGAAGAGACAAAACTATGTCCAGACGTCATAAAGCAGAAAAGCGCGAGATCAATCCGGACCCGAAGTTCGGCGATCTCGTCGTCACCAAGTTCATGAATGCCATCATGCTCGACGGCAAGAAGTCCGTTGCTGAAAACATCGTCTACGGTGCGTTCGACGTTGTTCATGGCAAGTCCAAGCAGGAGCCGCTCACGGTTTTCCATTCTGCGCTTGAGAACATTGCCCCGCACGTTGAAGTCCGCTCGCGTCGTGTCGGTGGTGCGACCTATCAGGTCCCCGTCGATGTTCGTCCGGAGCGCCGCCAGGCTCTTGCTATTCGCTGGCTGATCGCTGCTGCCCGCAAGCGCAATGAAACGACTATGGTTGACCGCCTTTCCGGCGAACTGCTCGATGCGTCCAACAACCGCGGCTCCGCCGTTAAGAAGCGCGAAGACACGCACAAGATGGCTGACGCCAACCGCGCGTTCTCGCACTATCGCTGGTAATTCCGAACGGTATCGAAAGGCAGTCCACAATGGCTCGCGAATATAAGATCGAAGACTACCGTAATTTCGGTATCATGGCGCATATCGACGCCGGCAAGACCACGACCACCGAGCGTATTCTTTATTACACCGGCAAGTCGCACAAGATCGGCGAAGTCCACGACGGCGCAGCCACCATGGACTGGATGGAGCAGGAGCAGGAGCGTGGCATCACGATCACCTCTGCTGCCACCACGACCTTCTGGAAGGGCCGTGACGGCAAAATGCGCCGCTTCAACATCATCGACACTCCCGGCCACGTCGACTTCACCATTGAAGTCGAGCGTTCGCTGCGCGTTCTCGACGGCGCCATCGCGCTTCTCGACGCCAACGCCGGTGTTGAGCCGCAGACGGAAACCGTCTGGCGCCAGGCCGAAAAGTATAATGTCCCGCGGATGATCTTCTGCAACAAGATGGACAAGACCGGCGCCGACTTCTACCGCTCCGTCGAGATGATCAAGACCCGTCTCGGTGCAACGGCTGTCGTCATGCAGCTGCCGATCGGTGCAGAAACCGAATTCAAGGGCGTCATCGACCTGGTCGAGATGAACGCACTCATCTGGCGCGACGAGTCGCTCGGCGCCCAGTGGGATGTCGTCGAGATCCCCGAGGACATGAAGGCCAAGGCTGAAGAATATCGCGAAAAGCTGATCGAGACGGTCGTCGACATCGACGAAGCCGCCACCGAAGCTTACCTCGAGGGCATTCTGCCCGACAACGAGCAGATCCGTGCACTGGTTCGCCGCGGCACGATCGACGTCAAGTTCCACCCGATGTTCTGCGGCACCGCCTTCAAGAACAAGGGCGTGCAGCCGCTGCTCGACGCCGTTGTTGACTACCTGCCGTCGCCAATGGACATCCCGGCGATCAAGGGCATCGACTTCAAGACGGAAGCTGAAATCGAGCGTCATGCCGATGACAGCGAGCCGCTCTCCATGCTCGCCTTCAAGATCATGAACGACCCCTTCGTCGGTTCGCTGACCTTCGCCCGCATCTACTCCGGCAAGCTCGAAAAGGGCGCGTCGGTCATCAACACGGTCAAGGACAAGCGCGAGCGTGTCGGCCGTATGCTGCAGATGCACTCCAACTCGCGTGAAGACATCGAAGAAGCCTTCGCAGGTGACATCGTCGCTCTCGCCGGCCTCAAGGAAACCACGACCGGCGACACGCTCTGCGATCCGCTGAAGCCGGTTATCCTCGAGCGCATGGAATTCCCGGAGCCGGTCATCCAGATCGCCATCGAGCCGAAGACCAAGGGCGACCAGGAAAAGATGGGCCTCGCGCTCAACCGCCTGGCTGCTGAAGATCCGTCCTTCCGCGTCAAGACTGACCAGGAATCCGGCCAGACCATCATCGCCGGCATGGGCGAACTGCATCTCGACATCATCGTCGACCGCATGCGTCGTKAATTCAAGGTCGAAGCAACTGTCGGCGCGCCGCAGGTTGCCTACCGCGAAACCATCACCCGGACGCATGAAGAAGACTACACGCACAAGAAGCAGTCCGGTGGTACCGGCCAGTTCGCGCGCGTCAAGATCGTCTTCGAACCGAACCCGGACGGCGACGAATTCAAGTTCGAGTCCAAGATCGTCGGCGGTTCCGTTCCGAAGGAATACATCCCCGGCGTCCAGAAGGGCATCGAAAGCGTACTGTCTTCGGGTCCGCTCGCAGGCTTCCCGATGCTCGGCGTCAAGGCTACCCTCATCGATGGTGCCTTCCACGACGTCGACTCCTCGGTTCTCGCCTTCGAAATTGCATCGCGTGCCTGCTTCCGTGAAGCAGCCAAGAAGGCCGGCGCTCAGCTGCTCGAGCCGATGATGAAGGTCGAAGTCGTCACCCCGGAAGATTACGTCGGCGACGTTATCGGCGACCTGAACTCCCGTCGCGGCCAGATCCAGGGCCAGGAAAGCCGCGGTATCGCCGTCGTCATCAACGCGAACGTCCCGCTCGCGAACATGTTCAAGTACGTCGACAACCTGCGCTCCATGTCCCAGGGCCGCGCCCAGTACACGATGACCTTCGATCACTATTCGCCGGTCCCGTCGAACGTCGCAACTGAAATCCAGGCAAAGTATTCCGGTCAGAAGTGACCGGAATACCAATTGACCGATAACAAGAATTAGATCCCTTCGGGGACTAGCAAAATGGAGACCCGAAAATGGGAAAGAGTAAGTTTGAGCGCAACAAGCCGCACGTCAACATTGGCACGATTGGCCACGTTGACCACGGCAAGACGTCTCTGACGGCAGCGATCACGAAGTACTTCGGTGAGTACAAGGCGTACGATCAGATCGACGCGGCTCCGGAAGAAAAGGCCCGTGGCATCACCATCTCGACGGCGCACGTCGAGTATGAGACGCCGGCCCGCCACTACGCGCACGTCGACTGCCCCGGCCACGCCGACTACGTCAAGAACATGATCACCGGTGCTGCCCAGATGGACGGCGCGATCCTGGTGTGCTCGGCCGCTGACGGCCCGATGCCGCAGACGCGCGAACACATCCTGCTGGCYCGCCAGGTCGGCGTTCCGGCAATCGTTGTGTTCCTGAACAAGGTCGACCAGGTTGACGACGCCGAGCTTCTCGAACTGGTCGAGCTCGAAGTTCGCGAACTGCTGTCGTCCTACGACTTCCCGGGCGACGATATCCCGGTCGTCAAGGGTTCGGCMCTTGCTGCTCTYGAAGATTCGGACAAGAAGATCGGCGAAGACGCGATCCGCGAACTGATGGCTGCTGTTGACGCCTACATCCCGACGCCTGAGCGTCCGATCGACCAGCCGTTCCTGATGCCGATCGAAGACGTGTTYTCGATCTCGGGCCGCGGCACGGTTGTGACCGGCCGCGTCGAGCGTGGCATTGTCAAGGTTGGCGAAGAAGTCGAGATYGTCGGYATCCGTCCGACCTCGAAGACGACGGTGACCGGCGTTGAAATGTTCCGCAAGCTGCTCGATCAGGGCCAGGCYGGCGACAACATCGGTGCGCTGATCCGCGGTGTGAACCGTGACGGCGTCGAGCGTGGCCAGATCCTGGCGAAGCCCGGCTCTGTCAAGCCGCACAAGAAGTTCATGGCAGAAGCCTACATCCTGACGAAGGAAGAGGGTGGCCGTCATACGCCGTTCTTCACCAACTACCGTCCGCAGTTCTACTTCCGCACGACCGACGTGACGGGCATTGTGACGCTGCCGGAAGGCACGGAGATGGTGATGCCGGGCGACAACGTCACGGTTGCCGTCGAGCTGATCGTTCCGATCGCGATGGAAGAAAAGCTGCGCTTCGCTATCCGCGAAGGCGGCCGCACCGTCGGCGCCGGCATCGTCGCGTCGATCGTCGAATAATTAGCGGCTGGGCCACCAGGCCCAAGGAAAGGATAGGGACGCTGATCTCGGTGTCCCTCTCGATCTTTGAAACCGGTGGCCCGCTAACGTAACTGAAGGTAAGTCGTGTCCCTAAGTGGTGACACGCGGATAACAGACACAAGGATAAAGTCGAATGAACGGCCAGAATATCCGCATCCGCCTGAAGGCGTTCGATCACCGGATTCTCGATGCCTCCACGCGCGAGATCGTATCGACGGCTAAGCGCACCGGTGCAAGCGTCCGGGGCCCCGTTCCGCTTCCGACCCGCATCGAGAAGTTTACGGTCAACCGGTCCCCGCACATCGACAAGAAGAGCCGCGAACAGTTCGAGATGCGCACGCATAAGCGCCTTCTCGATATCGTTGACCCGACCCCGCAGACGGTAGACGCGCTGATGAAGCTCGATCTCGCCGCCGGTGTCGATGTTGAGATCAAGCTCTGAGACCTCGGGTCTTCGGGCTGAGTGAGAAGGATTGAACCGATGCGTTCAGGTGTGATTGCACAGAAGGTGGGAATGACCCGCGTCTATAACGACGCCGGCGAGCATGTCCCGGTAACGGTACTGCGTATGGAAGGCTGCCAGGTCGTAGCCACGCGCACTGTCGAAAAGAATGGCTATACCGCAGTTCAGCTCGGTGCCGGCCAGGCGAAGGTGAAGAACACGTCGAAGGCGATGCGTGGCAACTTTGCCATTGCCAACGTCGAGCCGAAGGCCAAGCTCACTGAATTCCGCGTGTCGGAAGATCAGCTGCTCGAGATCGGCACTGAGATCAAGGCGGGTCACTTTGCAGCCGGTCAGCTCGTCGACGTGACGGGCACGACGATCGGTAAGGGTTTTGCCGGCGCCATGAAGCGTCACGGTTTCGGCGGTCTGCGTGCCACGCACGGTGTGTCGGTGTCTCACCGCTCGCACGGTTCGACCGGCTCGCGCCAGGATCCGGGCAAGGTTTTCAAGAACAAGAAGATGGCTGGTCACATGGGCCAGACGCGCGTCACGACGCAGAACCTGGAAGTGGTTTCGACCGACGAAGATCGTGGTCTGATCCTGATCAAGGGTGCTGTTCCTGGTTCCAAGGGTGCTTGGATCATCGTGCGCGACGCCGTCAAGTCGGCCGCGAAGTAAGGGAGCCAGATCAATGGAATTCAACGTCAAGACCCTCGAGGGAAAAGACGCCGGGAAGGTTTCCCTTTCGGACGCGATTTTCGGCCTCGAGCCCCGTGAAGACATTCTCGCCCGCGTCATTCGCTGGCAGCTTGCCAAGAAGCAGCAGGGCACGCACAAGGCTAAGGGCCGCGCTGAAGTTTCGCGCACCGGCGCCAAGATGTACAAGCAGAAGGGTACGGGCCGCGCCCGCCACCATTCGGCTCGCGCTCCGCAGTTCCGCGGCGGCGGCAAGGCCCACGGCCCGGTCGTCCGCAGCCACGAGCACGATCTTCCGAAGAAGGTTCGTGCACTCGGCCTTCGCCACGCCCTTTCGGCCAAGATCAAGGCCGATGACGTCATCGTCATCGACAACCTGGTTGCCACCGAAGCCAAGACCAAGGCTCTCGCGTCCGTTTTCGAGACGCTCGGCCTGACCAACGCCCTCTTCATCGGCGGCGCAGAGCTTGACGGCAACTTCAAGCTCGCAGCTCAGAACATCCCGAACATCGATGTTCTGCCGATCCAGGGCATCAACGTTTACGACATCGTGCGCCGCGGCAAGCTCGTGCTTTCCAAGGCTGCGGTTGAAGCGCTAGAGGAGCGATTCAAGTGACCGATCTTCGCCACTACGATGTGATCGTCTCTCCGGCGATCACCGAAAAATCCACGCTGGTATCCGAAAACAACCAGGTTGTTTTCAATGTCGCCAAGCAGGCGACGAAGCCGGAAATCAAGGCTGCGGTCGAGGCGCTGTTCGGCGTCAAGGTCACGGCTGTCAACACTCTGCTGCGCAAGGGCAAGACCAAGCGGTTCCGCGGTTTCGTCGGCAAGCAGAAGGACGTGAAGAAGGCTGTTGTGACGCTGGCTGAAGGCCAGACGATCGACGTCTCCACCGGTCTCTGAGGTATAAGAAAATGGCATTGAAAACATTCAATCCGATCACCCCGAGCCAGCGCCAGCTGGTCATCGTCGACCGCTCGGCCCTCTACAAGGGCAAGCCGGTCAAGGCGTTGACGGAAGGTCTGACCAAGAGCGGCGGTCGTAACAACCTCGGTCGCATCACCGCCCGCTTCATCGGCGGCGGTCACAAGCGCACCTATCGTCTGATCGACTTCAAGCGTCGCAAGTTCGACATCGAAGGCACGGTCGAGCGTATCGAATACGATCCGAACCGCACGGCTTTCATCGCGCTGGTGAACTATGCTGACGGCGAAAAGGCTTATATCCTCGCTCCTCAGCGCCTGGCTGCCGGTGACAAGGTTATCGCTTCCGAGAAGGCTGTCGACGTCAAGCCCGGCAACACTATGCCGCTGCAGTTCATCCCGGTCGGCTCCATCATCCACAACGTGGAAATGAAGCCGGGCAAGGGTGGTCAGATCGCTCGCTCCGCCGGTGGCTACGCACAGCTCGTCGGCCGCGACCAGGGCATGGCGATCCTTCGCCTGAACTCCGGTGAACAGCGTCTCGTTCATGGCTCCTGCCTTGCTTCGATCGGCGCCGTCTCCAACCCTGACCACGCCAACATCAACGACGGCAAGGCCGGTCGTACCGTTTGGCGCGGCAAGCGTCCGCATAACCGCGGTGTTGTCATGAACCCGGTCGACCATCCGCACGGCGGTGGTGAAGGCCGCACTTCCGGTGGTCGCCATCCGGTGACACCGTGGGGCAAGCCGACCAAGGGCAAGCGCACCCGGTCGAACAAGTCGACCGACAAGATGATCATGCGCTCGCGTCATCAGCGTAAGAAGTAAGAGAGGAAGTCTCCAATGGCTCGTTCAGTATGGAAAGGTCCGTTCGTTGACGGCTATCTTCTCAAGAAGGCTGAGAAGGTTCGTGAAGGCGGTCGCAGTGAAGTGATCAAGATCTGGAGCCGTCGCTCCACGATCCTGCCGCAGTTCGTCGGTCTCACCTTCGGCGTCTACAACGGCAGCAAGCATATCCCGGTCAGCGTCAATGAAGACATGGTCGGCCACAAATTCGGTGAATTCTCTCCGACCCGCACCTACTACGGTCACGGCGCGGACAAGAAGGCGAAGAGGAAGTAACAATGGGCAAGGCAAAAGCCGAACGCCGGCTGAAGGACAACGAGGCGCAAGCAGTCGCCCGCACGCTCCGCGTCAGCCCCCAGAAGCTCAACCTGGTTGCTGCGGCTATCCGCGGCAAGAAGGTCGAGCGCGCACTCGCTGAGCTGGAGTTCTCCCGCAAGCGCATCGCAGGCGCCGTCAAGAAGACGCTCGAATCTGCGATCGCCAACGCCGAGAACAACCACGATCTCGACGTCGACTCGCTGGTTGTCGCCGAGGCCTATGTGGGCAAGTCGATCGTCATGAAACGTTTCCACGCTCGTGGCCGCGGTCGTGCGTCGCGCATTGAAAAGCCCTTCGCGCACCTGACGATCGTCGTTCGTGAAGTGCAGGCAGCAGAGGAGGCCGCATAATGGGTCAGAAAATCAATCCAATCGGTTTCCGCCTCGGCATCAACCGTACCTGGGATAGCCGCTGGTTTGCGGACAATGCCGAGTACGGCCAGCTGCTGCACGAAGACCTGAAGATGCGCAAGTTCGTCATGAGCGAACTGAAGCAGGCCGGGATCTCCAAGGTGGTCATCGAGCGTCCGCACAAGAAGTGCCGCGTCACGATCCACTCGGCACGTCCGGGCCTGATCATCGGCCGCAAGGGCGCAGACATCGACAAGCTCCGCAAGAAGCTGTCGGAGATGACGAATTCGGAAACGCACCTCAACATCGTCGAAGTGCGCAAGCCCGAAGTCGATGCGACGCTGGTCGCTCAGTCGATCGCCCAGCAGCTCGAGCGTCGCGTGGCTTTCCGCCGCGCCATGAAGCGCGCCGTTCAGTCGGCGATGCGTCTTGGCGCCGAAGGCATCAAGATCACCTGCGCCGGCCGTCTCGGCGGTGCTGAAATCGCCCGTACGGAATGGTACCGCGAAGGTCGTGTGCCGTTGCACACGCTGCGCGCCGACATCGACTACGGCACGGCTGAAGCAGAAACCGCATTCGGCATCTGCGGCATCAAGGTCTGGATCTTCAAGGGCGAAATCCTTGAGCATGATCCGATGGCTTCCGAGCGCCGTGCGATGGAAGGTGACGCCCAGGGTCCGGCAAGCCGTGATCGTGACCGCGACAGAGACCGTCGCCGCGACAACGCTTGATAGCGCGCGTGGCAGAGAAGTTCGGAGAATAAGAAAATGTTGCAGCCAAAGCGTACCAAGTACCGCAAGCAGTTCAAGGGCCGCATCAAGGGCGTCGCCAAGGGCGGTTCTGACCTGGCATTCGGCGAATTCGGCCTGAAGGCACAGGAACCCAACCGCGTCAACGCGCGCGAGATCGAAGCGGCCCGCCGCGCGATCACGCGTTATATGAAGCGCRCCGGCCGTGTATGGATCCGCGTGTTCCCGGACGTTCCGGTAACCGCAAAGCCGACCGAAGTCCGTATGGGTAAGGGTAAGGGCTCCGTTGAATACTGGGCATGCAAGGTCAAGCCCGGCCGTATGATGTTCGAGATCGACGGTGTCAGCGAAGAAATCGCCCGTGAGGCGCTTCGCCTCGGCTCTGCCAAGCTCTCGGTCAAGACGCGCTTCGTTCAGCGCATTGCAGAGTAAGGGATTGAGCTCATGAAAGCCTCAGACGTTCGCGCGTTCAGCGCTGACCAACTCAAGGACGAGCTTGCCAAGCTGAAGAAAGAGCAGTTCAACCTGCGCTTTCAGAAGGCAACCGGCCAGCTCGAAAAGTCCTCGCGCATCAACGAAGTCCGTAAGGATATCGCCCGCGTGAAAACCATTGCCCGCCAGAAGGCGGCAGAAGTTAAGGCCTAAAGGAAGAAAAATATGCCGAAGCGCATCCTGCAGGGCGTCGTCGTTGGCGACAAGAACGAGAAGACGGTAGTGGTTCGTGTCGAGCGTCGTTTCGCTCACCCGCTGCTCCAGAAGACCGTTCGTCGTTCCAAGAAGTACAAGGCCCACGACGAGAACAACCAGTACAAGATCGGCGATACCGTATCCATCGAGGAATGCGCGCCGATCTCCAAGGACAAGCGCTGGACGGTGATTTCCGCCCAGGGCAAGTAACAGAATTTTGCGCGAGGCCTTGCGTCTCGCCGAAATATCTGTATGAAGCAGCGTCAGAACGCTCGAATGCCGGGCGTTCTTTTGCTTTGAGCGCACGGAAGGTCCCGTTCGGGAAACCACCCTGGCACGATCGATCCCGCGCTATTCAGCTATTGCCGCGTCTGTGCTGCCGTCATGGCAGCTCGGCCGGCGAAAATTTTCATAAGCCGGAGTAGGGGGCTAGCCCAACCATTCCGGTAAACCAAGAAGGCGACCTGATATGATTCAGATGCAAACAAACCTCGACGTCGCGGATAATTCCGGCGCACGTCGTGTCATGTGCATCAAGGTGCTGGGCGGCTCGAAGCGCAAGTATGCCTCGATCGGCGACGTCATCGTCGTTTCGATCAAGGAAGCGATCCCGCGCGGCCGTGTGAAGAAGGGTGACGTGATGAAGGCGGTTGTCGTTCGCACCGCCAAGGATATCCGTCGTCCGGATGGCTCCGTCATCCGCTTCGACACCAACGCAGCAGTCCTCATCGACAACAAGAAAGAGCCGATCGGCACCCGTATCTTCGGACCGGTTCCGCGCGAACTTCGCGCCAAGAACCACATGAAGATCATCTCGCTGGCTCCCGAAGTACTGTAAGGAGCGAAGCGATGCAGAAGATTCGTAAGGGCGACAAGGTCGTCATGCTCGCTGGCAAGGACAAGGGCCGTACCGGCGAAGTTGTTCAGGTCATGCCGAAGGAAGATCGTGCCGTTGTTCGTGGCGTCAACGTCGTCAAGCGCCACCAGCGCCAGACGCAGACCCAGGAAGCCGGCATCATCAACAAGGAAGCCCCGGTTCACCTGTCCAACGTTGCAATCATCGACAAGGACGGCAAGCCGACCCGTGTCGGTTTCAAGGTTGTTGACGGCAAGAAGGTCCGTGTGGCCAAGCGTTCTGGAGAAGTGATCGATGGCTGAGGCAAAATATGAGCCGCGGCTCAAGAAGGAATATGTCGAGCGCATCCGCAAGGCGATGCAGGAGCAGTTCTCCTACGCCAACGAGATGATGATCCCGAAGCTCGACAAGATCGTGATCAACATGGGTGTCGGCGAAGCGACCGCTGACTCGAAGAAGCCGACGGTAGCTGCCGCCGACCTCGCTGCGATCGCCGGCCAGAAGCCGGTCATCACCCGCGCACGTAACTCTATCGCAGGCTTCAAGGTCCGCGAACAGATGCCGATCGGCGCGAAGGTCACCCTGCGCGGCGCCCGCATGTACGAGTTCATGGACCGTCTCGTGAACATCGCGCTCCCGCGCGTTCGCGACTTCCGCGGCCTGAACCCGAAGAGCTTTGACGGCCGTGGCAACTTCGCCATGGGCATCAAGGAGCACATTGTGTTCCCTGAGATCAACTACGACAAGGTTGATCAGATGTGGGGCATGGACATCATCGTTTGCACGACGGCGACGACCGACGACGAAGCACGGGCTCTTCTGAAAGAGTTCAGCTTCCCGTTCCGTCAATAACCGTAACGACGAGCGTAGAAAAGGAACCTGACATGGCGAAGACAAGCGCAGTTGAAAAGAACAAGCGCCGCCGTACTACGGTCGCCAACCAGGCCGCTAAGCGGGCTGGTTTGAAGGCGATCATCATGAACCAGGCTCTTCCGATCGAAGAGCGGTTCAAGGCCTCGATCAAGCTGGCATCCCTGCCGCGTGATGGATCGAAGACCCGTATTCGCAACCGTTGCGAAGTTTCGGGGCGTCCGCGCGCATATTACCGCAAACTGCGCATGTCGCGTATTGCGCTGCGTGAACTCGGCAATCTCGGCAAGGTGCCGGGTATCGTCAAGTCGAGCTGGTAAGGAGCAGGTTACATGACAATGACTGATCCGTTGGGCGATATGCTCACTCGCATCCGTAACGGCGCTTCCCGCCGCAAGTCGTCGGTCTCGACGCCTGCTTCGAAGCTCCGTGCACGTGTTCTCGATGTTCTGCAGTCCGAAGGCTACATCCGTGGCTATTCCGTTGTCGATTTCGGCAATGGCAAGTCGGAACTCAGCATCGAGCTGAAATATTACGAAGGCGCATCGGTGATCCGTGAGATCGGCCGTGTGTCCAAGCCGGGCCGCCGGGTTTATGTCTCGGTCAAGTCCATTCCGCAGGTCGCGAACGGTCTCGGCATCACCATCCTTTCGACTCCGAAGGGTGTGATGGMCGATCACCAGGCTCGCGAACAGAACGTTGGTGGCGAGGTTCTTTGCTCGGTCTTCTAAGATCGGGCAGGGATCTCCATAGCGAACAGACAGGATTGAAACATGTCTCGTATCGGTAAAAAGCCCGTTCAGGTGCCTGCTGGGATCACGGCTACGGTCGATGGCCAGAAGGTGACTGCAAAGGGCCCGAAGGGCGAGCTGTTTTTCGTTGCTAACGACGAAATCAGCCTCAAGCTTGAAAATAACGCCGTCGTCGTGACGCCGGTGAACCAGACCAAGGATGCGCGCGCAAAGTGGGGCATGTCCCGCACGATGATCGAAGGCATCTTCAAGGGCGTCAAGGACGGTTTCGAGCGCAAGCTTGAAATCAACGGCGTCGGTTACCGCGCCGCCATGCAGGGCAAGAACCTGCAGCTCGCTCTCGGTTTCAGCCACGACGTGATCTACGAGCCGCCGGTCGGTATCTCGATCGTTGTTCCGAAGCCGACGGAAATCGTCGTCAGCGGCATCAACAAGCAGCAGGTCGGTCAGGTTGCCGCCGAAATCCGCGAATACCGCGGTCCCGAGCCTTACAAGGGCAAGGGCGTCAAGTACGCTGACGAGCGGATCGTCCGCAAAGAAGGCAAGAAGAAGTAAGGATCACGCGAAATGGCTAGCAGGAAAGAAGCACTTGCACGTCGTGCCAACCGCGTGCGCCGTCATCTCAAGTCGGTGGCCAATGGCCGTCCGCGCCTGTCGGTTCATCGCTCCTCGAAGAACATCTACGCCCAGGTCATCGATGATGTGGCCGGCAAGACGCTTGCGTCTGCCTCCACTCTCGAGAAGGATCTGCGCGGTTCTCTGAAGACCGGTGCCGATACCGCCGCCGCTGCCGTTGTGGGCAAGCTCCTCGCAGAGCGCGCCTCCAAGGCCGGTGTTACGGAAGTCGTGTTCGACCGTGGCGCCTTCATCTATCACGGCCGCATCAAGGCTCTCGCCGAAGCGGCCCGCGAAGGCGGTCTCACCTTCTGATCAGTTTCCGGCCGGACGCCTCAAGCGCCGGCCGGATTTTCGCCGGACCGCAGGCGCTCTCCGAAAGGGGAGTGCTGATGCGGTCCACATTTGTTTGCCGATTGCACCCGGAAAAGAAAAAGGAAGAGGACAATGGCACAGGAAAGAAGGCCGCAGCGGGACGACCGCCAGAGCCGTGAAGAGCGCGATAGCGAATTCGTCGACAAGCTTGTCGCGATCAACCGCGTCGCCAAGGTCGTCAAGGGCGGCCGTCGTTTTGGTTTCGCAGCACTCGTCGTCGTCGGAGACCAGAAGGGCCGCGTCGGCTTCGGCCATGGCAAGGCACGTGAAGTGCCGGAAGCCATCCGCAAGGCAACCGAAGCCGCCAAGCGCGAGCTGATCTTCGTACCGCTGCGTGACGGCCGTACGCTGCATCACGACGTTCATGGCCGCCATGGCGCCGGCAAGGTTCTGCTGCGCTCGGCCAAGGTCGGTACCGGCATCATCGCCGGCGGTCCGATGCGCGCCGTATTCGAAACACTCGGTATGCACGACGTCGTCGCCAAGTCGACCGGTTCGTCGAACCCCTACAACATGGTTCGCGCCACCTTCGACGCTCTGAAGCACCAGGTTCACCCGAAGGACATCGCAGCTCAGCGCGGCATCAAGTATGCAACGCTGCAGGCTCGTCGTGGCGCCTCCGGCAACGCCTCTGAAGAATAAGAGGAGTTTGACAGATGGCCAAGGCTACCAAGAAGGCTGAAGCGAAGACTGTCACGATCGAACAGATCGGCAGCCCGATTCGCCGTCCGGACGTCCAGCAGCGCACGCTGATCGGTCTCGGACTGAACAAGATGCACCGTCGCCGCACGCTGGAGGATACTCCTTCGGTTCGTGGCATGATCCGTGCTGTCCAGCATCTCGTTCGCGTCGTCGACGAGAAGTGAGACGGAGGAAACGCTCATGAAACTCAATGAAATCAAGGACAACGAAGGCTCGACCCACAGCCGCAAGCGCCTCGGCCGCGGTATCGGTTCGGGCTCGGGCAAGACAGGTGGTCGCGGCGTGAAGGGTCAGAAGTCCCGTTCGGGCGTCGCCATCAACGGCTTCGAAGGCGGCCAGATGCCGATCTATCGTCGCCTGCCGAAGCGCGGCTTCAACAACATTTTCGCTTCCGATTTTGTTGTCGTGTCGCTGGCCCGTATTCAGACGGCGATCGACGCCGGCAAGCTCGATGCCAAGACGACCGTTGACGCAGCTGCCCTCAAGGCTGCTGGTGTCATCCGCCGCGTCAAGGATGGCGTTCGCGTTCTCGCCGACGGCGAGATCAAGGCCAAGATCACCATCGTCGTTGCAGGCGCCTCCAAGCCTGCCGTCGAGAAGATCGAAAAGGCCGGCGGCACCGTGACGCTGCTTTCGGCTCCGGCTGCAGCCGAATAAATAATCTGATGATATATCGCCCGGGGTGCTTCACACCGGGCGATTTTGCTCCCATATGTGGGCCTCACAAAAACTTGGCTGGCGCGCCCGCGTCATGCCGGTAAGACTCGAAAACAAGGGTGAGGCAAGGGGTTGCGCCGCAATCCGTCCTGAACCCGGTTTTGAATAATTTCATACTGATTCCGGGTCCGGTCTGTCCCCCAGAGACGCCGGAATTGGTAGCGCGGAGAAACGCATGGCTTCTGCAGCGGAACAATTGGCATCCAACCTCAATTTTTCGACCTTCGCCAAAGCCGAGGATTTGAAGAAGCGCCTGTGGTTCACACTGGCAGCTCTCCTCGTCTACCGACTCGGCACGCATATTCCGCTTCCGGGTCTCAATCCCGAAGCCTATGCCCAGGCTTTCCGCGGCCAGTCAGGCGGCATTCTCGGCCTTTTCAACATGTTCTCGGGCGGCGCTGTTCAGCGCATGGCGATCTTCGCGCTCGGCATCATGCCCTATATCTCCGCTTCGATCATCGTGCAGCTCATGACCTCGGTGGTGCCGGCGCTCGAAAACCTCAAGAAGGAAGGCGAGCAGGGCCGTAAGATCATCAACCAGTATACCCGCTATGGTACCGTCATCCTCGGTGCGCTTCAGGCCTACGGCATTGCCGCCGGCCTTGAAAGTGGCCAGGGCCTCGTCGTCGAGCCGGGCTGGTTCTTCCGTGTTTCCACCGTTCTGACGCTGCTCGGCGGCACGATGTTCCTGATGTGGCTCGGCGAGCAGATCACCTCGCGCGGCATCGGCAACGGCATCTCGCTGATCATTTTCGCCGGCATCGCCGCGGGCCTTCCGACAGCACTTGCCGGCACGCTCGAACTCGGCCGCACCGGTGCGCTGTCGACCTTCCTCATCCTGCTCGTCATTGTCGTCGCGATCGCCGTCATCGGCATCATCGTCTTCGTCGAGCGCGCCCAGCGCCGGCTGCTGATTCAGTATCCGAAGCGTCAGGTTGGCAATCGGATGTTCCAGGGCGATACCTCGCACCTGCCGCTGAAGCTCAACACTTCAGGTGTCATTCCGGCGATCTTCGCGTCGTCGCTGCTGCTGCTGCCGGCAACGGTCGCGGGTTTCGCCAACACCACGGCAATGCCTTCCTGGGCGACATCGATCGTCGCGGCCCTCGGTCATGGCCAGCCGCTCTACATGGTGCTGTACGGCGCGCTGATCGCCTTTTTCGCCTTCTTCTATACGGCTATCGTCTTCAATCCGAAGGACACGGCCGACAATTTGAAGAAGCATGGCGGCTTCATTCCCGGCATCCGCCCGGGCGAGCGCACTGCCGAATATATCGACTATGTGCTGACCCGCATCACGGTGATCGGCGCGATCTATCTGGTCTTCGTCTGCATTCTCCCAGAGATTCTGGTGTCGCAAACCGGCATTCCATTAGCCCTTGGTGGGACTTCGCTTTTGATCGTGGTTAGCGTAACTCTTGATACGGTTGCACAGATCCAGGGTCACCTGATCGCGCAGCAATACGAAGGCCTGATCAAGAAATCGAAGTTGCGTGGAGGAAAGAGGGGGCGATGAGACTTATCCTTTTGGGGCCGCCGGGCGCGGGTAAGGGAACCCAGGCCCAGCGGATCGTGGAAAAGCACGGCATTCCGCAGCTTTCCACGGGGGACATGCTGCGTGCAGCGGTTAACGCCGGCACGGATGTCGGCAAGCGCGCGAAGGCGGTCATGGACGCCGGCAAGCTCGTCTCGGATGAGATCGTCATTGCCATCGTTTCCGAGCGCATCGATCAACCCGATTGCGCCAATGGCTTCATTCTCGACGGCTTCCCCAGGACGCTCGTCCAGGCTGATGCCACCGAGGCGATGCTGAAGGCAAAGGGTCTCGGCCTCTCCGTTGTCATTGAATTCCGTGTCGATGATGACGAGTTGATTCGACGTGTCGCCGGTCGCTACTCCTGTGCACAGTGTGGCAGCGTCTATCACGATGCTGATAAGGCCCATCCGGCTGTTGAAGGCGTCTGCGACAAGTGCGGTTCGACGCACTTCAAGCGCCGTCCCGATGACACCCCGGAGACCATGACGGCTCGGCTGCAGGTCTACTACAAGGAAACCTCGCCGCTGATCGGCTATTACCATGCCAAGGGCAAACTCAAGTCCGTGGACGGCATGGCAGAGATCGATCAGGTGACGGCCGAGGTCGAAAGCATTCTTTCCAAGCTTTAAGGCTTTGAAAATAAACTTGGCGGAACGGTTGCTTTTCAGCAGTGATTCCGCTAAACACCGCGCCAACTCGCGACATTCCATGCGATCGGCGCGGATTTCCCAGGGAAGTCCGGGTGCGGTCGTTTTGACATGTTACGGACGTAAATCTGAACGGGCGGTTCTCAAGAGCCGCATAACGAAGCCCACTTGCCGGATGGCAACTGGAATGCAAGGAGAACAGGCGTGGCACGTATCGCTGGCGTCAACATCCCGACTGCGAAGCGCGTTGTTATCGCGCTGACCTACATTCACGGGATCGGTCCGAAATTCGCACAGGAAATCGTCGAAAAGGTCGGTATCCCGGCCGAACGTCGTGTGCATCAGCTGACGGACGCAGAAGTCCTTCAGATCCGCGAAGCCATCGATCGCGACTATCAGGTGGAAGGCGATCTTCGTCGTGATACCGCGATGAACATCAAACGTCTGATGGACCTCGGCTGCTACCGTGGCCTGCGTCATCGCCGCGGCCTTCCGGTTCGCGGTCAGCGCACGCACACCAATGCCCGCACCCGCAAGGGTCCGGCAAAGGCAATCGCTGGCAAGAAGAAGTAATTTCCGGGAAACCGGGGTGGGGAGGCTGGCGGTCTGCGCCGGCCTCTTTTGAGTTTGGAGCGGGACCATATGGGCGCCGTTCCGGTGTAGCCGCTGGCATTACGGCGGTGAAGAGATCAACGAAAGGAATACCATGGCTAAGGAAGCCGTCCGCGTTCGCCGTCGCGAGCGCAAGAACATCTCGTCGGGTGTCGCTCACGTCAACTCGACCTTCAACAACACGATGATCACCATCACCGACGCGCAGGGCAATGCGATCGCCTGGTCGTCGGCTGGCGCCAAGGGCTTCAAGGGCTCGCGCAAGTCGACCCCGTTCGCCGCCCAGATCGCTGCCGAAGACTGCGCCAAGAAGGCCCAGGAGCACGGCATGAAGTCGCTGGAAGTCGAAGTTTGCGGTCCGGGTTCGGGTCGTGAATCGGCTCTGCGCGCGCTCCAGGCTGCAGGTTTCATGATCACGTCCATCCGCGACGTGACCCCGATCCCGCACAATGGCTGCCGTCCGCGCAAGAAGCGCCGCGTCTGATCATCGCTCTCGTCACCGGTGAGCGCCTTCGCGCTCCCGGTGGTTTTCAAGCTCGGTTGCCACGATTGGATGGTGGCAACGAACGGAAGGCAAACTCATGATTCAGAAGAACTGGCAGGAACTGATCAAGCCGAACAAGGTGGAGTTCTCTTCGAGCTCGCGCACCAGGGCGACGCTTGTTGCCGAACCGCTGGAGCGCGGCTTCGGCCTCACGCTCGGCAACGCGCTTCGCCGCGTTCTGCTCTCCTCGCTGCGCGGTGCTGCCGTCACGGCGGTGCAGATCGATGGCGTGCTGCATGAATTCTCCTCGATCCCGGGCGTCCGCGAAGACGTGACGGACATCGTGCTCAACATCAAGGAAATCGCCATCAAGATGGATGGCGATGATGCAAAGCGCATGGTCGTGCGTAAGCAGGGCCCGGGCGTTGTCACGGCTGGCGACATTCAGACGGTCGGCGATATCGAAATCCTCAACCCCGAGCATGTCATCTGCACGCTCGACGAGGGCGCCGAGATCCGCATGGAGTTCACCGTCAACAACGGCAAGGGCTACGTTCCGGCCGAACGCAATCGTGCGGAAGATGCTCCGATCGGTCTCATCCCGGTCGACAGCCTCTATTCGCCGGTCAAGAAGGTGTCCTACAAGGTTGAAAATACCCGTGAAGGACAGGTTCTCGACTACGACAAGCTGAACATGACCATCGAAACCGATGGCTCGATCACCGGCGAAGACGCCGTCGCTTTTGCGGCGCGCATCCTCCAGGATCAGCTTGGCGTCTTCGTCAACTTCGACGAGCCGCAGAAGGAAACCGAAGAGGAAGCAGTCACCGAACTCGCTTTCAACCCGGCTCTCCTGAAGAAGGTGGACGAACTCGAACTGTCGGTCCGTTCGGCAAACTGCCTGAAGAACGACAACATCGTCTACATCGGCGACCTCATTCAGAAGACCGAAGCAGAAATGCTCCGCACACCGAATTTTGGTCGCAAGTCGCTGAACGAAATCAAGGAAGTTCTCGCTTCCATGGGCCTGCACCTCGGCATGGAAGTGCCGGCATGGCCGCCCGAGAACATCGAAGATCTCGCCAAGCGTTACGAAGACCAATACTGAGAAAACAAAAGGCAGGCTCTTTCGGCTGCCTTTCCCCGTCAAACAGCAGGCCGATCGCCTGCATGTGCCAGGAAACGGCAGGCCCACTTAGCGTAAGGGCACCTGCATTAAAGGAGAATAGCAATGCGCCATGGTAAAGCCGGCCGCAAGCTGAATAGAACTGCAAGCCACCGCAAGGCGATGTTCGCCAACATGGCGGCTTCGCTGATTACCCACGAGCAGATCGTCACGACCCTTCCGAAGGCCAAGGAAATCCGCCCGATCGTCGAGAAGCTCGTCACGCTCGGCAAGCGCGGCGACCTGCACGCTCGCCGTCAGGCGATCTCGCAGATCCGCGATGCCGCTGTCGTCTCGAAGTTGTTCGACACGATCGCAACGCGCTACGCCACCCGCAACGGCGGCTACCTGCGCATTATGAAGGCCGGCTTCCGCCAGGGCGACAATGCCGCCATGGCTGTGATCGAATTCGTCGACCGCGATGCCTATGCCAAGGGCGCAGCCGACAAGGCCCGCGTCGCTGCCGAAGAGCAGGCTGTCGCCGCTTAATCTTCCGCTCCGGCGGAAACAGAACAGCCGGGCTGCAAAGCCCGGCTGTTTTTGTTTCTGATATAGTGACGAGACCGGCTCCATTGCGCAAAATCATTCAGATTCGCTCTCCGCAGTTCCTTCGTCTGGCCGCCCTGTTTCTTGTCATCGTTCTCGGGCTGGTGCTCCGCAGGTTTGGCTATGCGGTCGATCTGCCTTTTATCGTCGTCAAATATGGCGGATCGGCACTCTGGGGAGCGATGGTCTATCTGCTCGTGGCGCTCTTTGTCACAAGGTCACGGCCGGCAGTAATTTCTGTCACAGCGCTGTTCATAACGATCTCAGTGGAATTGTTCCGGCTTTATCACACGCCCTGGCTCGACGCGTTTCGGCTGACCACGGCAGGCGCGCTGTTGCTTGGCCGGGTATTTTCGCTTTGGAACATGCTGGCCTATGCCATCGGCATAGCCGCGGCCTGCGCCTTCGATCCCGCACGTCGGGCTGCGACGCATCCTCGCGGGTAAGTTTGCAATCCTACGAAACAGACGCTACTGCGCGATTGCGCGTCCGCCCTTTGCCCTTCTGCCTGTTGCGTGCGATGGGCCGATAGGAGCGGTAGAGGATCAGTGCGATGATCAGCCCGACATAGATATATTGCTCGAGGTCGAGGATCTTGGTCGAGAGCGCGAAGTGCAACGCCCCGCAGGCGGCGATGATATAGACGAGGCGATGCAGCCAGATCCAGTTCTTGCCGAGGCGGCGGATCGAGAGATTGTTGGATGTCAACGCCAGCGGAATGAGCATCGCAAGCCCGGCCATGCCGAACATGATGAAGGGGCGCTTCAGCACGTCGTTGATCACGGCGGAAATATCCATCGCCTGGTCCAGCACCATGTAGACGGTGAAATGCATCAGCGCATAGTAGAAGGTCAGCAGACCGAGGGCGCGGCGATAGCGTAGATAGTTCCAGCCGAAGAGCTCACGGGCAGGGGAAACGGCAAGGGTCAGGATCAGAAAACGGATCGTCCAGATGCCGAGGAAGAGCTCGAAGGTCTTGACCGGATCGGCGCCGAGCTGGTCGGTCGCGCCGAGATAGAAAGTCCAGGCCGCAGGCACGAGCCCGACGACATAAAGCAGCCAGACGGAGGCGGGTTGCCAGCGCTTCGGGATGGCGAGCGACAGTTCCGCCATCAGAAATTCGCCTTCAGGTCCATGCCGGCATAAAGGCTCGCCACCTCGTCGGCATAACCGTTGAAGGGCAGGGTGGGATGGCGGCTCGCGCCGAAGAAGCCGCTTTCGCCGATGCGCCGTTCGCTCGCCTGGCTCCAGCGGGGATGGTCGACCGCTGGATTGACGTTGGCGTAGAAGCCGTATTCCTGCGGATTGGTGACCTGCCAGGTATTCTTGGGCTGCTGGTCGGTGAGTGTGATCCTGACGATCGACTTGATGCCCTTGAAGCCGTATTTCCACGGCACGACGAGCCGGATCGGCGCGCCGTTCTGGTTTGGCAGCGTTTCGCCATAGAGCCCGACGGCAAGCAGCGTCAGCGGATGGCGCGCCTCGTCCAGGCGCAGACCTTCGACATAGGGCCAGTCGAGCGACTGGAAGAAGCCCTTCTGCCCAGGCATCTCGTCCGGCCGCACGACGGTTTCGAAGGAGACGTATTTGGCGCTGCCGAGCGGCTCCACCTTGTCGAGCAGCGATGCCAGCGGAAAGCCGTCCCAGGGGATGACCATCGACCAGGCCTCGACGCAGCGCATCCGGTAGGTGCGCTCCTCGATCGGGAATTCCTTCATCAGCACCTCGAGGTCGAAGGTACCTGGCTTGTTGACCATGCCGTCGACCTTGATCGTCCAGGGCAGCGGCTTGAAATCGCTGGAAAGTGCTGCGGGATCGCCCTTGTCGAGGCCGAACTCATAGAAATTATTGTAGGTCGTGACGTCCTTGAGCGGCGTCGCCTTCTCGTCGACCTTGTACTTGCTCTCAACGGCGGAGAGGGCCGCAGCGCTCGCCTTGCCGGCGCTGTAGAGCGCCATGGCGCCAAGTGCTGCCGCGCCGAGGAATTCACGACGGCGCACATAGATCTGGCGCGGCGTGATCTCCGATGACGCGATCTTCGGTGGGCGATAGGTTGGCATGGCGAAATCTCCTGGGCGGATTTCTGCAATATAGTCTTTAAACGAACCGCCCGCATGTTCGGATGAGTGTCTAAGCCTTGAATATTACAGACGTGAAGCCAATTTTTTGTGTTCGGCCGTGATGGAATAGGCTGTAACGAAACGTCGCGCTGTACCGTATATGATCGATGGGCCTCATGGCGCTCAGGCCATGGCGTACCGGATTTGGCCTTCACGGTAGTGACAGCCCCCGTCGATTGGATTAGGACAATTCGAAAAAGCAGCGTTTGCCCGGCCTGCAGGCTCCATGCCGCCCCGCTTCGCCTGATAATTCCGACACGTTGAGGAAGACACCGATGCCAGCTTACCGTTCCAGAACCACGACCCATGGCCGCAACATGGCGGGCGCCCGCGGCCTTTGGCGCGCCACGGGCATGAAGGATTCGGATTTCGGCAAGCCGATCATCGCGGTGGTGAATTCCTTCACCCAGTTCGTGCCCGGCCACGTGCACCTGAAGGACCTTGGCCAGCTCGTTGCCCGCGAGATCGAGGCGGCTGGCGGTGTTGCCAAGGAATTCAACACGATCGCCGTCGATGACGGCATCGCCATGGGGCATGACGGCATGCTGTATTCGCTGCCCTCGCGAGAGCTCATCGCCGACAGCGTTGAATACATGGTCAATGCCCATTGCGCCGACGCCATGGTCTGCATCTCCAACTGCGACAAGATCACCCCCGGCATGCTGATGGCGTCGCTACGCCTCAATATCCCGACCGTCTTCGTCTCCGGCGGTCCGATGGAAGCCGGCAAGGTCGTGCTGCACGGCAAGACGCATGCACTCGACCTCGTCGATGCCATGGTCGCCGCAGCCGATGACAAGATCAGTGACGAGGACGTCCAGACCATCGAACGCTCTGCCTGTCCGACCTGCGGCTCCTGCTCCGGCATGTTCACCGCCAATTCGATGAACTGCCTGACGGAAGCGCTCGGCCTGTCGCTGCCCGGCAACGGCTCGACGCTTGCCACCCACGCCGACCGCAAGCGCCTCTTCGTCGAGGCCGGCCATCTGATTGTCGATCTCGCCCGCCGTTATTACGAGCAGGACGACGTAAAGGCGCTGCCGCGCATCATCGCTTCCAAACAGGCGTTTGAGAATGCCATGACGCTCGATATCGCCATGGGCGGCTCGACCAATACGGTCCTGCACATCCTTGCTGCCGCCCATGAAGGCGAGGTCGATTTCACCATGGCCGATATCGATGCGCTATCGCGCCGGGTGCCGTGCCTGTCAAAGGTCGCCCCCGCCAAGAGTGATGTTCACATGGAAGACGTCCACCGCGCCGGCGGCATCATGTCGATCCTCGGCGAACTCGACAAGGGCGGCCTCTTGAATCGCGATTGCCCGACCGTCCATGCCGAGACGCTGGGCGATGCGATCGATCGCTGGGATATCACCCGCACCAACAGCGAAACCGTTCGCAACTTTTATCGTGCCGCTCCGGGTGGCATTCCCACCCAGGTCGCCTTCAGCCAGGAGGCCCGCTGGGACGAACTCGACACCGACCGCGAAAACGGCGTCATCCGCTCGGTCGAGCATCCCTTCTCCAAGGATGGTGGTCTTGCCGTGCTCAAGGGCAACCTTGCGATCGACGGCTGCATCGTCAAGACTGCCGGCGTCGATGAATCGATCCTGAAATTCTCCGGCCCCGCCCGCGTCTTCGAAAGCCAGGATGCCTCCGTCAAGGCGATCCTTGCCAACGAGGTGAAGGCCGGCGACGTCGTCGTCATCCGCTACGAAGGCCCGAAGGGCGGCCCAGGCATGCAGGAAATGCTCTATCCGACGAGCTATCTGAAGTCGAAGGGCCTTGGCAAGGCCTGCGCGCTCATCACCGACGGCCGCTTCTCCGGCGGCACCTCCGGCCTCTCGATCGGCCATGCCTCGCCGGAAGCGGCAAATGGCGGCACGATTGGCCTGGTGCGCGAAGGTGACATGATCGACATCGACATCCCCAACCGCACGATCAGCCTGCGCGTCAGTGAGACCGAACTCGCCGCCCGCCGCGCCGATCAGGATGCCAAGGGCTGGTATCCCACAGAAGTCCGCAAGCGCAACGTCACGACCGCCCTGAAGGCCTACGCCGCCTTCGCAACGAGTGCGGACCGCGGCGCCGTGCGCGATCTGAACGCCCGCTGAGTCGCTTCAACCTGCGACCCGCTGATTAAGAGTCAGCTGCTCCGCCGACCGGTCGCTTTTAAAGCGGCCGGTTGATGTTTTTATAGGTCTCGCCGAGCTGCTTCAGCCGCTCGTCATAGACAGCCTTGATACAGGCCACATCCGCCCCGCATTCCTGCCGTTTCTTCAGCCAGGCGGTCTGTTCGTCCTGCAATGTTCCACGCGAGCCCATCGCCAGCAGGCCGGAGAGCAGCTCGAAGGTCGTCACCATCTTCACGTCGGCATCGTTGAGTGCGCGGTTGTCGCAGATCGCTTTCTCATCCGGCTTCAATTCCTTCGCATCGCAATCGAAGCTTGCTGCCTGTACCAGGTTCGATGCAATGAGCAGCATCGCAAAGCCGAGAGCCGCTGTCGTCGTTCTTGTCGTGATCATTCATATGTTCCTATTGCCGCCGGTCAGGCCAGCTTCCGCAGTGCCAGAGCCAGGAAGATGATGCAGATGAGCCAGACGGCAAGGATGAAGATCAGTCCGACCCGGCTGGAGGGACGTTCGATGCGCCTTGCCGCCTCCGTGCGAAGCTCGTTCATCACCTCTGCCGGAACGAGCCGGATCGCCAGCATGATGCCGAGCGGCACGATGAGGAGATCGTCGAGATAGCCGAGGATGGGGATGAAATCGGGGATGAGATCGATGGGCGACAGCGCATAGGCGGCAACGGCGCCGGCCACCGCTTTGGCATGCCACGGCACACGGGGATCGCGGGCGGCAAGCCATAGGGCCACGATGTCACGCTTCAGTGACCTCGCCCAGTTTTTGGCTTTTGATATCAGTTGCATGGCCAATCTTCCTGAATCAAATTCATAATGACTTCAACCGGTTTCCAAGACATCCCTTTGCCTTATTCTTCCATGCTTCCGCCCCCTTTCCTTTCTAGCGTCGGGCCGCAGAACAGGATGATTTTAGGCCGGTCGGCCTAAAATCTGAATCCTGTTCGCAATTAGATAGTTAGAGCATGATGTCGTCCGAAAACCGCTCACACTTTTCGGCATCATGCTCTAAAACGTTCCTCAAGAGGATTCAAAAGGGATACCCATGCAAGGCCTGTTCAAGCGCGCCTCCGTCTCGCTATTCGCTCTCATGCTCGTTCTGCCGGCTGCGGCCCATGCGCAGACGGCAAAGACCGTACCCGAGAGCCAGATGCAGATGCAGCTCTCCTTCGCCCCGCTCGTCAAACAGACGTCGGGCGCCGTCGTCAACGTCTATGCGGAAAAGACCGTAAAGCGGCAGTCGCCCTTTGCCGGCGACCCTTTCTTCGAGCAGTTTTTCGGCCAGCAGATGCCAAACCGTTCGGAAAAGCAGTCATCGCTCGGTTCCGGCGTCATCGTCGAGGCGAACGGCACTGTCGTGACCAACAATCATGTCGTCGAAGGCGCCGACGACATCAAGATCGCACTGTCGGATGGCCGCGAATTCCCCTGCAAGGTGGTGCTGCGTGATGACCGTGTCGATCTCGCCGTGCTGAAGATCGACACCAAGGAAAGTTTTCCGACATTGCCGATCGGCAATTCCGATACGGTCGAGGTCGGCGATCTCGTGCTGGCGATCGGCAACCCCTTCGGCGTCGGCCAGACGGTGACGAGCGGTATCGTCTCAGCACTTGCCCGCAACCAGGTGGTCAGGAACGAATTCGGCTTCTTCATCCAGACCGATGCCTCGATCAATCCCGGCAATTCCGGCGGCGCCTTGATGAACATGAAGGGCGAACTGATCGGCATCAACACGGCGATCTTCTCGCGCGGCGGCGGCTCGAACGGCATCGGCTTCGCCATCCCTGCCAATCTGGTCAAGGTCTTCCTCTCCTCTGCCGATGCCGGCGTCAAATCCTTCGAACGGCCCTATGTCGGCGCGAGCTTCGATGCCGTGACCTCGGAAGTGGCTGAGGCGCTGGGGCTGAACAAGGCCCGCGGCGCGCTCGTCGTCAAGGTCTCGGAAGGCGGGCCGGCGGCCAAGGCCGGGCTGAAGGCCGGAGAAATCGTCACTGCCGTCGACGGGATTTCTGTCGAACATCCGGATGCGCTGCTCTACCGGCTGACGACGGCGGGCCTCGGCAAATCGGTCAACCTCACCGTCGTCGAGAACGGCCGCGAGGAGCAGCTGCCGCTGACGCTCGCCCGTGCCCCGGAAACCTCGCCGCGCGACCAGCGCACGATCGGCGGGCATACGCCGTTTACCGGCGCCGTCGTCGAGAACCTGTCGCCCCGGGTCGCCGACGAGCTGCGCATGCCGCCGGAATCGGCAGGCGTCGTCGTATCCGAGGTGAAGGACGATTCGCCTGCTGCCCGTCTCGGTTTCGAACCGAAGGATATCATCGTCTCGATCAACGGCACGGATGTGAAGTCGACCAGCGAACTATCCCAGATCGCCGATAGCGACCCCGGCCTCTGGCGGGTCGAGATAGAGCGCGACGGCCAGCGCATCCGGCAATTTTTCCGATGAGCAACGATCTCTTCGCGCCGCGTATTCCGGAGGAGGTCGCTGCCAGGCGGCCGCTTGCCGACCGGCTGCGGCCGAAGACGCTTGCCGATGTCACCGGTCAGGAACACCTGACCGGTGAGGATGGCGTGCTGAAAAGGATGATCGAAAGCGGCTCGCTCGGCTCGATGATCTTCTGGGGTCCGCCCGGCACCGGCAAGACGACGGTGGCACGGTTGCTTTCGGGCGAGGCGGGCCTGGCCTTCGAGCAGATATCGGCGATCTTCTCCGGCGTCGCCGATCTGAAAAAGGTGTTCGAGACAGCCCGTTTGCGGCGTATGGACGGCCGTCAGACGCTGCTCTTCGTCGATGAGATCCATCGTTTCAATCGCGCCCAGCAGGACAGTTTCCTGCCCGTCATGGAGGATGGCACCGTCATCCTCGTCGGCGCCACCACCGAGAACCCATCCTTTGAGCTCAACGCCGCTCTGCTGTCGCGTGCCCGTGTGCTCACCTTCAAGTCGCATGACGAGGAGAGCCTCGAGGAACTGTTGAAGCGTGCCGAGGCGATCGAGCAGAAGCCGCTGCCGCTGACGGAGGATGCTCGCGTCAGCCTGATCCGCATGGCCGACGGCGATGGCCGCGCGGTGCTGACGCTCGCCGAAGAAGTCTGGCGCGCGGCGCGCGAAGGCGAGAGCTTCGACACAGAAGGCCTGACGCGCATCGTCCAGCGCCGTGCCCCGGTCTACGACAAGGCGCAGGATGGTCACTACAATCTGATCTCGGCGCTGCATAAATCCGTACGCGGCTCGGATCCCGATGCCGCGCTCTACTATCTCGCCCGTATGTTCGATGCCGGCGAGGATCCGCTCTATCTCGGCCGGCGGCTGGTGCGCATGGCGGTGGAGGATATCGGTCTTGCCGATCCGCAGGCGCTGGTGATCTGTAATGCCGCCAAGGATGCCTATGAGTATCTCGGCTCGCCGGAAGGTGAACTGGCGCTGGCCCAGGCCTGCGTTTATCTCGCCACCGCGCCGAAATCGAATGCGGTCTACACTGCCTTCAAGGCGGCAAGCCAGGCCGCAAAGCAGAATGGCTCGCTGCTGCCGCCGAAGCATATCCTCAATGCGCCGACCAAGCTGATGAAGGGCGAGGGTTACGGCGAAGGTTATCGCTACGACCACGACGAGCCGGACGCCTTTTCCGGCCAGGACTATTTCCCGGAGAAGATGGGTCGCCAGATCTTCTACGATCCGCCGGAGCGCGGTTTCGAACGCGATATCCGCAAGCGGCTGGAATGGTGGGCAAAGCTTCGCAAGGAGCGCAATCCGCGCTGAGGTGCGGTGCCTGTTCGGTTGGTGAAGGAGCTCAGCCGCCAAGAACGATCGCTATTGCAACCAGAAGCAATCCGAGACAAGTCATCGTCATCCCTGCATAAAAGGGCCTGCCTCCTGAAAACGTCGCCCACGCATAGCCCGTCACAAATAGCAGCATAACAAGAAACAGGTTGCTGGCTCTCAGAGCAAGCTGCGCATTGTCGATGAGAAGGAAAGGGATAACTGCCGGAATGGAGGTGGCAGAAACCAAAAAGAAGATCGCAATTGCGGCAAACAGATCGCCTTTCGATAGGGACACCTTCACAGGATCGGCCCGAGATGCGAGCGTCAGGAGTGACCGATAGAGTGCCTCCGCATCGGCGGCCTTTCCAGAAAATGGTGCTTCTTCAATCGGGAATTCGTTCGCGAGCACCTTGAGCGCCGCAGATTCACTTTTGGCGGCTTTGATTTGCCGAAAAAGGCGCAGCCGTCTGCTCCTGTAGAATGTCGTGCCCAGGATGAACAATACGGCGTCAATGATCCCCCAAGCGACATTGCATCCGATTGTTGCAACTAAAAGCTCCTGAACATTTAACCCCTCTTTTTCAAGAACAAGTCTCGAACCAATCGTCCACGTGAGCGCCATAATCAATCCGAAAAGTACTTCGCCGAGCGCATCGCCAGGATCGATGATATTGGTGATACGACCCATTGGGCTCGAAGTCATGGCCTACTCCCCACGTTGTGAAGATCTTCGTCTGCTACCCCACTTACCCTCGGCGCATCAAATGGCGAGCCGAGCTGCATCTGGTGGCGCTGCGGCGCGGGCAAGCCTCGCGACAGGAGAACTGTGATCGACGTGGCAGTCTGATTCAATGATCCTGATCAAGGATCGGGGAGGATCTACGCGTTTTCCGAGGGCTTGATGGCTGCACGAACGCCCTAATCGGGGGCGCCGGCTGGTTGGCAGGAGAGACGAGCCGAGAAGATGCGTGGTGCTGCCAAGCTCAGGAAACGCGCGGTGTCTTCTGATTTGGTGGTGCGGCGATTACCTTGACGGACGATTCCGCAAGCCCGTGATGACCTTCCATGTCGACGACGACATGCCAGTGACCGCTTTCCGGAACGGCGATCTTGATCGGCGATTTGCGCGCCACGCCGCCGATATATTTGAAATCGAGAACCTCGGTGAACCGCTGGAAATTCGGCGCCGTCATCAGGCGGACATTGTTCACCGCATTCAACGACACCTCGATGATCGTTCCGGCGCGTTGTTCCTTGAGATCATAATGGGTGAAGCGGAAATTCGGTTTCGGCATCGGTCTCGCGGCGTCTGAAGTCTCTGCGCCAGGATTTTACCAGCATGCCGGTTAAGGAAAAGTTGGATATTGGCCTCCAACCCATGTCTTCGGTCTCCCGCCGGGTGAAAACGGCGGGAGACCGGTAAGATTTAGTGGATATTCGCGGTGCTATGCGTAAAGGGCGCGAATTCGAGCACCATGCCTGCGGCCGCCCTATGGATATCAGCCGAGGGGCAGTTGCATTCCCCTGCAGCGAAATGGAGGGCGGCCGCCTCATTGATGAAGAGCCCGCCAACGAGGCCATCGCGATCGTGGACGATCCAGCGGCCGCTTCTGTCGCGGCCGACGGTGAAGCGGGCAGAAGGCGAGGGCGCTGCGGAAGGCAGGCTGCGGCGTTGCTGTGCGTTTGCCATTGTGATGATCCTTCGGTCCTGATGGTTCAGCGGGAGATGAGGCTGAAGGTCATCTGCACCAGCCCGGCAAAGGCCATCGCTGCCCCAAGGCGGGGCGCAATGGCGGCAAGGCCGGAGAGCATCGGATGGGAGGGATCGGCGGCGAGTGTGCTGAGGTGGCTGCGTTGCAGCGGGTCGCTCTCGGCACTCGGTTCAGTCAGGCGTGACATCGGTTTGTCCTTTCGAAGTCTCACTCAACCGCCGCTTGATAGTGCGGCGGTGTCACGCCTTGGAAGATAGGCGTCTGCGGATAGGGTTTCCATTTGGCGCCAGAGAGGAAAATATAAAAATCTCATAGGGATAGCGCCATCCTCGTGCTGCTTTCGTCAAGGAAAGGCGCAAGCGCCTCGCCGATGGCCAAACACACCTCCGGCTCGGCCGCGACAAGCGGAAGGCGAAGCTCGGCCTTCAGCCCGCGCATCAGCCGCAGCGCATACTTGATCCTCGCCGGATCGCCCTCCGGCCCGAGCGCTGATATCAGCGGTAGCAACCATTCCTGCAGCGAATGCGCGGCCGAAAGGTTCCCGGCCCGGGCCGACTGCTGCATCGAGGTGAAGAGCCGCGGCACCACATTGGCGCCCGACGAGATCGTGCCGTCGCCGCCGGCGATGGTGAAGGCGAGCGCGGAAGGATCGTGCCCGGCAAAGAAGCGGAAGCGCTGCCGCAGGATAGCCGAAAGGCCGACGAAGCGAGCGATGTCGCCGGTGGCGTCGCGGATGCCAAAGATTCCCGGGATGACGGCCAGTCTGTCGAGCGTTTCCGTCGAAAGATCGCTCGCCGTCTGCGCCGGCGCATGGTCGATGATGACGGGCAGTCCGCTTGCCGCCGCCAGCTGCTCGAAGTGGTGGACGATGCCCTGCTGCCCAGGCTTGGAATAATAGGGCACTGTGACGAGCGCTGCTGCGGCGCCGAGCACTTCCGCCTCGCGGGTGAGCGCGATCGTGCTGTCGGTGGAATTGGTGCCGGTGGCGGCGACGACCGGCACGCGGCCGGCCGCAGAGCGGATGACGAGATCGATTACCTCGGCGCGCTCCTGCTGCGAAAGCGTCGGGCCTTCCCCCGTTGTCGAGCAGACGGTGAGCCCGTCGACGCCGCTGAGGATCTGCCATTCCGCAAGCGCCCGGAGCGCCGGCCTGTCGAGACAGCCATGACGAAACGGCGTGATGAGAGTGGTGATCGCGCCGCCAAGGCGCGGCATTCTCGCCGTTTCCACGGGCCGGCCTCAGAGCCAGCCGAAAACGACGACGTAGAGCTCGACGCAGGCGAGCACCACGCCGAAGACGATCAGCGCTCGGGCAGTGCGCTTCTCGCGCATCCGCCGGCTGCCGCGCGTGATCCTGTAGGGGTGAAGGGATTTAGAATCGGAGGACATGACATATCGCATGGCATTTGACCTTTGCAGTGATGGCGAAAGCCTACTGCTGCGCGCGATAGGAAATCCATTCGGGGCACGGGGCGAAAATATAGGAATGGCATAAAGGTGATGGCAGTAATTTCGAAGCGCGGTGTCGGAAAAGCATGATCGCCGCCGTCCTTGCGGTATCGACGCAAACACGGAGCAAGGACATGTCGAAAATGACGCTGATTTCGATGATCGCAACGGCTGCCGCATTCCTCGCCGCGCCCGATATATCAGGTGCTGACGGTGGCACGCCGGCGAGCGAGGACAGAAAGGCCGTGGCGCCGATCGTCAGGAAGGGAAGCGTGCCGGTCAACGGCATCGATTATTATTACGAGATCCGTGGAGAGGGCGAACCGCTGCTGCTCCTTCACGGCGGCCTCGGGCAGATCGAGATGTTCGCGCCGGTCATGCCTGTTTTCACCGACCACCGGCAGGTGATCGCCGTCGATCTACAGGGCCATGGCCGCACGCCCCTCGGCAAGCGGCCGATCGAGCTTCCGGCCATCGGCGCCGATCTCGCGATCCTGGTGAAGCAACTCGGCTACGACAAGCTCGACGTCTTCGGTTATTCCTTCGGCGGCGGGGTGGCGCTGAACATGGCGGCGACCGCGCCCGATCGGGTGCGCCGGCTGGTGATACTCTCGGCGCCCTATGCGCAGAACGGCTTCTTCCCGGAGATGCTACCGCAACAGGCGGCCGTCGGCGCTGGTATGGCCGACATGATGAAGGACACGCCGATGTTCCTCTCCTACAAGGCGGTGGCGCCCGACGTTTCCGAATTTCCGAAGCTGCTCGACGCCATGGGCGCGCTGATGCGCGAACCCATCGACTATAGCGATGCCGTCACCAAGCTCACCATGCCGGTCATGCTGATCTATGGCGATGCCGACATGATCCGGCCCGAGCATATGATCGACTTCTACCACAAGCTCGGCGGCGGTCTGCGCGATGCAGGCTGGATGCGGGAAAACATGTCGAGGAACCGGCTGGCGATCCTGCCTGATCTCACCCATTACGAGACTTTCGCCTCGCCCCTTATGGCGAATATGGCAATGACCTTCCTCGATGGCGGCGGCAAGGCGCCGAACTGGGCCGAGCAGGTCGGAAAGTAAGTGAAGACGGCCGGGCTTTCCGGTTGCCTTTCCCTCTGCGATCAGCTGCCGCGCTGGTTTTCCCTATCCAATTGCGTCACCAGCGCCAGGATCGTTTCCGAGACTGGCGTCGGCACGGCACTCAGGCGTCCGAGCGTCACTACCATGCCGACCAGCGGCGTGATTTCGAGCGCCTTGCCGCCGATCAGGTCCTGCAGCATCGATGTGCGCACGGCGCCGATGTGGCGCGATTGTTCGAGCCGCTGCTCGACGGTCATGCTGAAACGCGCGCCCAAGGCCTCGCCGACGGCGCGGACCTCGTTCATCACCTTGCCGACCGTGGTCGAAAGTGCCGGATCTGCCATGATGTCGGTCATCAGCGCCCTGGTCAGCGCGCTGATCGGGTTGAAGGCGGTATTGCCCATCAGCTTGTTCCAGATCTCGTCGCGGATAACAGGCGTCGTCGTGATGTTGAGGCCGGCGTCGGTCAGCACCGCGGCGATCGCCTCGAGATCGGGCGAGATCTCGCCCGAGGGCTCGCCGAGCACGAAGCGGCCGTTGTTGGCAAGCTGGATCTCACCGGGATTGATCACCTCTGCGCCTTGATAAGCGACACCGCCGATGACCCGTTGCGGCCCGATCAGCCGCCAAAGCCTGCCGCCGGGATCGAGCTCGTCGAATTGCAGCTCGGCATGCCTGCTCAGGGTATCGCGGTGAAAATACCACCACGGAATGCCGTTAAGGATCATGACGACGCGGGTACCTTCCTTGAGGAGGTTTGCAATGCCTTCGGCAGCGGGTGCCAGCTGATGCCCCTTGAGGCCGGTGATGACGAGATCCTGCGGCGGCAATGTCTTGGGATCGTCGGTCGCCGTGAGGCGGACATTGAGCGGCCTTTCTGCATCGGCTTCGCGCAGGCTGAGACCGTTGTCGCGAATGGCGTCGAGATGGGCTCCGCGCGCGACGACGGAGATGGTGGCGTCGTTTCCGGCTTGGCTTGCAAGCTTGACGGCGATAGCGCCGCCGAGTGCGCCAGCGCCATAGATGCAGATGGACTTGATGGACATGCTCGCCTCTTCATGGTGGTGGTCGAACCTAGATCTAGGTCATTCCAGACGTGAGGCGAATGCTAATTTGCCGCATCATGGGTTTTCTTGCGGTCACAGCGGCGCTGCCGCCGCATTCCCGAGATCTGGGATGCGGCGGGCAGTGCCCTTCAGGCCAAGGCCGTTACATCGCTTGGAAAATCCGTGGACAGCGCGAGCTGGCGCCAGGCGGCAAGTTCCTTTTCGACGCTGGCATGCTGCTGCTCGATGACGGCCACCGTGTCGCTGCCGAACGGCATCCGCAGCGGCGGATTGGCCGAGTTGACCATCGTCATGATGCCGGTGGCGAGCCTGGCGGGATTGCCGGGCTGGGCATGGTTGGCGTCGGCGGCGAAACTGCGCATGTTGCCGGCCGGCGTGCCTTCGTAGTCGGCGATGGAGGCCGGGCTCACCGCCAGCGACGTGTCGGCGAGGAAATCGGTGCGGAAGAAGCCGGGCTCGACGATCGTCACCTTGATACCGAAAGGTTCGAGTTCGGCGGCCATCGACTCGGACAAACCTTCGACGGCGAACTTCGTCGAGCCGTAGACGCCCCAGCCGGGATAGCCGAAGTAACCGCCGATCGAGGAAAAGTTAAGGATGTGGCCGGAACGCTGGCGGCGCATATAGGGCAGCACGGCGCGCGTCACCTTCAGCAGACCAAAGACGTTCGTGGCATAGAGCCTTTCGATCTCTTCGGCAGTGGCTTCCTCGACAGCGCCGAGCAGGCCGTAGCCGGCATTGTTGGCGAGAACATCGATGCGGCCGAAGCGGGCGATGCCGGCAGCCGCGGCCTCTTTCGCTTGTGCCTCGTTGGTGACGTCGAGGGCGACAGCAAGCAGGTTCGGATGATCACCGAACTGCTCGGTCACGGTCTTCGGGTTGCGGGCGGTGGCGATGACGGCATCGCCTGATGCGAGGGCTTCCTTGGTCATCAGCGCGCCGAAGCCGCGGGATGCACCAGTGATGAACCAGACTTTCATGACGAATTCCTCTCGATAACTGTTCGGTTGGCGTCGCATCTCTGTGCTGACGGGTTGAATTTGACCGAAAATCCGTTGCTGTATAAGATTTGTTATTCTTGAAACTATGATGAGTGTATTTCAGTAATGCGAGCCACCGAACTGTCCGAACTTGCGGCCTTCGCGGCGGTCGCGCGGCATAAGAGCTTTCGGAAGGCGGGTGAGGAGCGGGGCGTCACCGCTTCCGCAATCAGTCATGCCGTGCTCAATCTCGAAGACCGGATCGGCGTTCGCCTGCTCAACCGCACGACGCGCAGCGTTTCGCTGACCGAGGCCGGCRAACTCCTGGTCTCGCATCTCGATCCGGCCTTCGGCGAGATGGCAGCAGCGCTCGATGCCCTGAACCGCTACCGCGATACGCCGTTCGGCAAGGTGAGGATTAATGTGCCGAACTCGATCGGCCCCTTCGTCATCGGCCGCATCATCGGCCCCTTGCTCAAAAGCAATCCCCATTTGCAGCTGGAGATCAACGCGACCGACAGGCTGGTCGATATCGTCGAGGAGGGCTTCGATGCCGGCATCCGCTTCGGCGAGCGCGTCACGGAAGGCATGATCGCGCTGCGCATCAAGCCGCGCATCCGCTTGGTCGTCGTCGGTTCGCCCGCCTATTTCGAGACCCGGCCGAAGCCGACGATACCCCACGAACTCAAGCGCCATCTCTGCATTCAGAACATGTTTCCGTCAGGTGCGCGCTATGCCTGGGAATTCGAGAAGGATGGCCAGACCGTCAGCTTTCAGCCAACCGGACCGCTGTCGCTCGATGACCACGAACTGATGATGCAGGCGGCACTTGGCGGTGTCGGCCTTGCCTATATCTGGGAGCCGCGCGTGGAGAAGGCGATCGCCAGCGGAGAGCTGATCCAGGTGCTGGACGACTGGTGCCAACCGGAGGAACCGCTCTATCTCTACTATCCGAGCCGCCGCCACATGTCGGCGGGCTTCAGAGCAGTCATCGACGCGATGAGAGCCGAGTAAAAAGGTCGGGATTCGCATCGCTCACCCTTTTGACTTCGCCGCGTGAACTGGCCAAAGATACTGCCATGGCCGTCATGGCCCGCATCATCGGGAGAGGTTGATGAACCGTCGGATTTTGCCAACTGCCAATCGAAGAGGACTAAAGCGGCCCAGCGGTCTGTTTCCTGCGCTGGCTGCGCTGATGCTGCTCGCCTCGGCGGCGGTCGGGCGGGACATCGGACCGCAAAGCCAAATCTCGCGCGAGCAGGTCGAAAAATTCATCGGCCTCTGGAAAGATCACTTTGCCGGCGCCGATAGCCTGCAGCAGCGGCGGACAGCCTTCAGGACGCTGATGGAGACGACGCCGGGACCGACGCGCATCCAGGTTCGGCAAGTCGATGCCGACGGCGTCGATGCCGAGTTGATGTGGCCCGCTCGTCTTCATCATCCGATCGGCCAAAGGGTGATCCTCTATGTTCATGGCGGCGGCTTTTCCAGCGGCTCGATCCGCACGCACAGCCTGCTCGCGGGATCTCTCGCCAAGGCCGCGTCCAGCGACGTTCTTCTCATCGATTATCGGCTGATGCCCGAATATGCTTATCCCGCGCAGATCAACGATGCGCTGACGGCCTATCGTTGGCTTCTCGACAACGGCTATCGCAACGAGAACATCATCGTCGCCGGAGACGGCGCTGGCGGCAATATCGCGATCGAGACGGTGCTGCGGCAGATGCAGGCGGCGAAACCGCTGCCGGCTGCCGTGATCGCGCTCAGCCCCATCACCGATCTTGCCGCGACGGGCGGCTCGATGACATCAAATGCCGGAAACGACCCACTGCTCGGCAAGGCTGAGATCGAGACGCTGCGCAAGACCTATCTCCGCAGCCGGTCTCCGACCGATCCCCAGGCATCGCCGCTCTATGCCGACATGGCCGGCTTTCCGCCGCTGCTGCTGCAGGTCGGCTCCGGCGAAGTCCTGCTGGATGATACGCTACGGCTCGCCGACAAGGCGCACCAGGCGGGAGTGGATGTCACCACCGAGGTCTGGCCGGGCATGCCGCATCAGTGGCAGCTGTTTCCCTCTTTGCTCGACGATGCCGATCGGTCGAGCCAGAATATCGCCGAGTTCGCGATCCAGCATTTTGCGGACAAACCGCAGGAGTAGAGGCCGCAGGAGTGACGGCCTGAGGAGTTGGAGCCGCAAGAGCACACGCCGGACGCTCTCCGTCATCGCATCATTGCGATGTGCCGCGGGACGGTGAGGGCGCCAGAGGCCGCTCGACTTCCCGGCCGACGCTGAGCGTCTTTCGCACATTCGGCTCCAGCCGCTCGATATAGGCGTGGTCGGGTGCAGCGCCCAGCGCATCCAGCATTTTCGAGAAGAAACACCGGGCCGCTGCCGCAGCGGTGACGTCGAAGACATCGGCATCGCTCAGCCCGTGTTTTTTCAGGCCATCTATATCCTGCTGTGTCACCGACGTCGCATCGCGTGCCACCTTGGCGGCAAAGGCCATGATCGCGCGTTCGCCGGCATCGATCGGCGCCTTCTCCGTCTCGTTGACAACAGCTGTCAGCCCGTCGCTGGTGAAACCCTCGCGCAGCAGCACCGAACCGTGTGCCAGCATGCAATACGAGGATTTCAGCTCTTTTGCCGCCGCCAGCGTCACCAGTTCATAGCGCCGCAGGCTCATATGGCCGCGAATGCTCGAAAGCAGCGCTGCCCAGCTCTCCATCACCTCCGGCCGGTGGCCGAAGGCCCGGTACATGTTCGGCAGATAACCGTAGTTCGCCTCGGCCGACGCATACATCGACGTCGTCTTCTCGCTGGCGGATGCATTGGGGGTGTGAATGAAAGCCATGGCATGATCCTCCTCTATTGTGAGAAGGATAGGGTAGATATGCAGGACAGCAATCCTGAAACATCAGGCAGCGTCACCGGTCGCGGAAGCGTTACCACTTCTCTTGATGGGAAGGGTTACGGTAAATGTCGATCCGCATCCTCTTTCGCTTCGAACCTCTATCGAGCCGCTATGCAGTTCAACGATCTGCTTCACCAGGTTGAGGCCGATACCCGTTCCGGCAATCCCGGTCGACGTCCGGGCACGAAAATAGCGCTGGAACAGCCGTGGCACGTCTTCTGGATCGATCCCCACCCCGTCATCGCTGATGGAAACTTTAACGTTTCCTGTCTCCGCCCATGCCGTGACGCGAATTTCCGATGTTCCAGGCGCGTATTTGACGGCATTGGAAAGCAGGTTGGTAAAGACCTGTGCCAAAGTGCGGGGATCGGCATCGATGAACTCCGGCAGCCCATCGATATCCAACACAAAACTGTGCGACTTTGCGATCGTCGACTGCCGCTCGCAACAGGTTTTTATCAATGATCTCAATGCGCAGGCGTCGTAATTGATATCGATCTTGCCGGCATCAAGGCGTCCGCTGACAGGATGCTCTCCATGAGATCGACAATCCGGTTCACCGATGCGCGGATTTGATCGACCTTGTCGCTGAGAAATTCGGGCTCGACCGCCCCCCTTTTTCGCAGCAGCCGCTGGGCAGCAGCGTCGATGATTGCAAGCGGGGTCCTGAATTCATGGGATGCCATCGCCACGAATTGCCGCTGCAATTCGTTGATGTTCCGCTCCTGCGCCAGCATGCGCTCGAGTTCCCGCGCCTGTCGCTCGACTTCCGCCGTGCGGCTCTTAACCGTCGCTTCGAGCTGATCATGATGTCGGCGCAGCTCTTCGGCAAGTCGAACGGTCTTGGTGACGTCCTCATGGGTGGCCACGTATCCACCGTTTTGCATCGGATTGTGGGTGATCTTGATAACGCGCCCATCGGCCAGGACGATGTTCTGGCTGGCCGGCGCACCGCGGGCTGTCGCTTCGAAGACCACGTCAAAATAGGTCGTGGTATCGGCCGGGCCATTTCCCTCCCGGCTGCGATAGGCCAGGATATCCACAAGCGGCGTTCCCGGTTGCGTCAGAAGGTCCGGCAGATTGTACATCCGCGCGTAGGAGGCGTTGCACAATATCAGGTTCTTGGTCGAATCGAACATGCATAGCCCATGCGGCATGTTGCTGAGGGCTGCGTCGAACCGGCGATGTTGTTCGGTCAGGCTGTCTTCGACCCGAATGAGAGTCGAGATGTCTTCGTAACTGAGGATCCAGCCTCCATCCCTCGATGGGGCGCAGGTCAATGAGACCATTCCTCCGTCCGAAAGGGCAAACTGAGACGTGGGCGGTCCACCGACCATCGATCGCCGGGACGCCACCGCACGGCAGTCTGCAGTGCCCGGCAATCCGTCGATATTCATGCCTTTGCGAATGGCTCCTTGCGGAAGGCCGAGAATATCAAGCGTGCGTGAATTGAAAGCCGTCACCGTACCGGCAGGATCAAGCAGAACAATGCCCTGAGGCAGGCTCTCCAGAATGGATTCAAACGAGTGTAACATCATCCGGCCCTGCTTCAGATCTGGCGCGTTTGCACGTATCCGTAGCATTCGTCAGAAACGATAAAGTTTCGCTAATGTCTACCGGCGGGAACTCCTCGACGGAAACCTGGAGCACACGCCTGATCCGGAATTCTTCTGTCGTTTGCGATAGGCGAACCAGYGTTCAAGCGGAAGCTGCTTTGGTTCTGCCGGCAGGCTGCGGAGAACCGTATGTCGACTTCAGGTGGAACGCCAGGCTGAGCAGCAGATAATCGTCCTTATTGTCGATGTCCTTGCCCATCAATAGCTGCGCCCGCTGCAGCCTTTGATAGAGGGTGTTGATGTGTATGCCGAGGGAGGCCGCTGCCTTGGACGCTGATTTTCCGCTCTCGATGTAGATTTCCAAGGTCCTTAGAAGGGCGTCGCCGTTTGCTTCATTCTCGAAGGGAGCGAGTATCTGATCTGCGAATTCCAGGATATCAGCAGCGGATTGTTTGCGCAGCAGTCTGTCGATGCCGGTCTCGCTGTGCATGAGGATGCCCGGCCGATGCCGCATGCCCATGAGATGCGCGGCCTCGACAGCCTGGGCGGCGGCTTCGGGATAACGATGGGGCGCGCTTTGAATCAGGCTCGCCCCGCAACACCATCCCTCCGCAGCCGCCTGGTCTCCGATGGATTCCAGGTTCGTCCTCAGGGTTTCCTCGGTGGCGGCGCAGAACAGCAGGAAGACGCCTTCGTCCGTATAGAACGACAGCTGGTTGCGGATCGTCGCCGCCTTCAATGCCTGCTGCAGTGTTCTCTGCAGGAACAGGCTCTGGTTCTGGGCGCTCTCCTGCTCGTGCCTGACAAAGATGATCTGGCAGTACTTCCTGATCTGGAAGCCGAACCGGACGGCTCCGCCAGACGTGACGAGATCATCCCTTCCCAAGGCCTCGAAGTGCTTCCGTCTCTTGCTGTTGAGGATTTCGTCCTGTGACGCGCTGCGGACAATTTCGAGCGCTACGAAAGCGGACACCACGCCCAAGATCGCCGCGGCATAGCTTGCATTGTCGCCGCGCTCGAAACGAAAGGCTCCGACGACGTCGTCGGCGACACGGACGGGATGCACGAGGACGGCCTCCGTGGTCTTCGGCTCCTTCCATTCCTTGGACCCGAACGTCGTTCCAAAAATATCGGCGTAGTGGAAATCGATGCCGTAATGCGTCGCTATTTCCTCGAGATGTTCGCTGAGTGGCCGGTGGTGCGTGAAGATGGAGAGGATGTCGTCATGGGCCGAGAGCGAGCGCGCCAGCTCCGCATTGCGCTTTTCGATCTCCAGCCGCATCCGGTTGATGCTTTCATTCGATCGGACGGCCAACTCGTAGGCCTGCGACTTCTTGTAGGCGATGGCAAGCTGCGTCGCGACGGCTGCAAGCAGGCTTACGCTGAATTCACCATAGGCGGACCCCTCCCGAAACGACATGACTGTCAGCGTTCCCAGCGTCGTCGTGTCCGTCCTGATGGGAACGCAGATAAGGCTGTGAGAGAGGCGCTGTTCGGACAGAAAACGAACGTTCGGCGCACGCAGGTTCGCATGAGCATCCCTGATATCTTCCGGGGAGTTCAGCAGGACGGGCGTTCCGGTTGAGAACACGCTGCCGGAGATCGATTCTTGAGGCGTGGTGCGGTAATTGTAATAATCGTCGTCGAAGCCGACCTGAGACACCGGAATGAGGAGATCCGACGCCTCGTCGTAAAGTCTCAGTACGCCAGCATCGCTCGCGGCTATCACACTCAGCGTCTGCTCGATCGCGTTCATGTTGATCTCGTTCGGATCGAGAGAATCGAGGACATTGCGATTGATGGCATTCATGGCCTGGACCGCGCGGTTCTGAAAGCGGATGACCGCGCTAAGCACTATCTTCTGCAGGCGGGCGAAGACGGTTTCATAGTGGGCGCCGGGAATCCGCACCTCGCAGACGGCCCCTGCAAAATAGGAAATATCGGCGGTCAATATGGCATCGTCCTCGTCGCGGCGGTGGCTGAAGGTGATCGTAGGTTCCGACGCGTCGGTGTCCGGAATCGTCGGTCGACCCGAAGCTCGCCGCCAGCTTACGTGCGGTCGGCTCGACAAAAGCAAAAGCGAACTCTCGATTTCGTCTATGATCGTCATGTGGCACCCATGTGTCTTTTCACACAAATAAACTGAGTGTGATGTGTGTTTCAACATCCAAAAACGGCTGCTCACATATTAAGCATGTTTTATAAACGCTCAAAAGGGGAGCATCCCATGCTTAGACAAATCAAGCGCAGGCACATTATCGTCGCGATGCTGTTCATCTGCTGGGTCGTCGGGTTCCTCGACAAGACCGCGATCAACATCGCCATCATTCCGATCGTCGACGAGTTCCACCTGACCTCCGAACAGTCCGGGATGATCATTAGCGCATTCTTTCTCGCCTATTCTCTGACGCAGCTCATCGGGGGCTACCTTGTTGATCGGCTGGGAACCCGCTCGGTCCTGACCTCGGCAGTCGGCATCTGGTCGATCGGCACGGTCGCGTGCGGCGCCGTCGGCTCCGCGATGGGGCTGGCCGTGTCGCGCGTTCTGGTCGGAATGGGCGAGGCTGTGTTCCCGGCGGGCAGTTCGGTCGCCATAACCGAGAACTTCAAAAAGGAGAGCATGGCCAGGCCGAAATCGGTCATTCAGTCGGGAGCCTCTGTCGGCTTTGCCGTCGGTTCGCTGGTAACCACGGCCTTGATCGCCTACTTCAACTGGCGTGTCATGTTCATCACCCTCGGCCTGGTCGGACTGGCCCTTGCGATCCTGCTCTATCTGGTCATGAAACCGATGGTTGGCGCGGCTTCGATCTCCGCCGGCCCGAAAAAGGCAAAGTCGGAAAAAGCCCGGATCACGGCTCTGCTCAAGAACTCGCTGACCTGGAAGATCGCCCTCTGCTACTTCTTCACGAACATCGTGTTCTGGGGTCTCCAGTCCTGGCTTCCGTCCTATTGGGTGAAGGTCAAGGGCATGAGCATGATGTCGATGGGCGCCTACTCGGCAATCCCGCCGACGCTCGGCTTCCTGTCCTTCCTGTTCTGCGGCTGGCTGCTCGACCGCTATTTCCACAAGAAGGAAAAGTACCTCATCTGTATCGGCGCGCTGGTGTCGGCGGTGTTCATCTATCTGATGGCCAACGCTACATCCATCCCGCTGGCCTTCTTCTATCTGACGGTTTCAAACGTGTTTCTGAACGCGATCTCGATCAGCGTGTTCGTGACGATCATGAAGCACTACCCCAGCCACTCCGTGGGGACCGCGACGGGCCTGATCAATTCGCTCGCCCAGATCGGATCGTTCGTCTCGCCCACAGCGATCGGCGCCATCCTGCAAGCCACGGATCAGAACTATCAGACAGCCTTCCTGGCGATGATCGGCTGCGCCATCGTGACCCTCGCCGTGGCAGCAACGCTTCCGGCCGGAAGCAAGGAAGAGCTGGTCGCAGATCAAGCAATTCCAGGACTGGTGAAATGACATATAACGACATCATCGAGCGCGCTGTCACCGACAAGGCGGAGGGGCTGCAATCGGCAGCGAATGAAATCTGGTCCTTCGCCGAAATCCGATATGAAGAGTACAAGTCGGCTGCACTTCTGGCCGACATTCTCGAAGCGGAGGGATTCTCAGTCGAGCGCCAGGCCGGGGGAATCGAGACGGCTTTCGTCGCGAGCTACGGTAGGGGACAGCCCGTTGTGGCGATCCTGGGCGAGTTCGATGCGCTGCCCAATCTCAGCCAGGAGGGCGACGTCGCGGGATACAAGCCCGTCGTCCCCGGCGGCAACGGCCATGGATGCGGGCATAATCTGCTGGGTGTCGGTTCGCTTGCCGCCGCCATCGCGCTCAAGGCCTGCAAGGACGAACTCGGGCTTGCCGGTACGATCCGCTTCTACGGCTGCCCTGCCGAAGAAGGCGGCGGCGGAAAGGCCTTCATGGCCCGAGAGGGATTGTTCGATGGTGTCGACGTCGCCTTCACATGGCACCCGTGGGATGAGAACCTCGCCTACCATGCAAGAATGCTGGCGACGAACCAGGTCTATTTCACTTTCCGTGGTGTGAGCGCACATGCGGGCTTCGAGCCCCATCTCGGGCGAAGCGCGCTCGATGCAGTCGAGCTGATGAATGTCGGGGCAAATTTCCTGCGCGAGCACATCGTCCAGGACGGCAGAATTCACTATGCGATAACGGATACCGGCGGAAAGGCGCCCAATGTCGTGCAGTCGCAGGCCGAAGTACTCTACAAGGTCCGCGCGCCGCTGATGGATCAGGTGCGGGACATCACCGAGCGGGTCAAGGACGTGGCTCGTGGAGCGGCACTGATGACGGGAACGGAGGTCGAAATCACCTTCGATGCAGCCTCTGCCGACCTCATACCGAACGCCACGCTGGCAGGTGTGATTCACCAGGAGCTCGACAAGATCGGCGGAGCGTCCTTCTCGAACAGCGAGAAGGAGTTCGCGGCGGAGATCCAGAGGACTTTTCCGAGGGATGTTCAAGCGCGCATCGAGAAGCGCGGGACGATCCTCTCCGGACATGTCAACGAGTTTCAGGAAAAGCCGACATTTCTCCATGGCTCGACCGATGTCGGCGACGTCAGCTGGATCGTTCCCACCGGACAGGTCTATATGGCGACATCAGCCTACGGAACGCCTCCGCATAGCTGGCAGATGGTTGCGCAGGGCAAGACTTCCTACGCGCATAAAGGAATGCTTCAGGCCGGCAAGGTCATGGCCGCCGCCGCCGCCAGATGTCTCCAGGACAGCGAGTTGATCGGCCAGGCGAAGCAGGAATATCTCAGGGAGCTCGGAGGCGCTTCCTACAGGCCTCTCATCCCGCTCGAGACGAAGCCGATGAAGGTCCGCTAGGCAAATGCGGACGGTTATGTGAGCCATGGAATAGCTGCGAGCAATAGCGAGCGGCGAGGGGACTTCAGCCGAGTTTGGCCAGTTGCTCGTCCAGAAGGTCAAGGCTGTCCTCTCCCACTTCGTTGACATCACTCGGCATGGGTTCACCTGTCTCCTGATAAACAAGCCAGGCGACGTACATGGCTGCTGTCGTCAGCGCGTTCCAGCCGTCTTCGCTGGGCTTTCCCACTGCCTCGGAGAGCCGGCGGAGCGTCCCGTGCTCATCGTCGCTGTAGATGAGGTCGGAGAAGTACCGGCCTGTCAGGCGTCCGCCATCACCCCAGGTACGGATTGCCGCCAAGGCGGCCTTGGTTTCGGGCGCGTCGGGTTCGGTGCGCTCGATCTGTGCGACCAAAACCGCGGCGATCGCTGCCAAGCGCCGCGCCTGTTCGCGTGGCGGCAGAACCGTCAGCTCGGCGCGCAATTTCATGTCTCCATGGTCTCCACTGGGCTTGTCACAACGTCTATCAACACAGAATAGAGGCCCTTCCTGCTTTTGGCAGAAGGTCCGCCGATTACGCCGCATTGATCGCTTCGACGGAAATACCGGGCGAGCCTGAATCCTCTACATTTTTGCTGCCAACGCATCGGTCGGTCGTGCGCCACGCACGATTCGCAGGTCGAAAAATATCGACATATGCCTCTCAGTTATGATCATTTTTTAGACCGTTCCAATTTTCGGGACGAGATTCCGGCAGTCGGGGGGGCAGAAATTTGCCGCAGATGCTTCTAATGTATAACGGTTCGTATAAATTTCGCTTGACGGAATTGGAACGTTCCAAATATTTAGGTAATCATTCGACGTTGGCGTCGGGAGGAAGACGTGACAAAGGCGCGGGTAACCGTCATCGACATTGCGAAAGCCGCAGGCGTCTCGAAATCGACGGTTTCGCTGGTGCTTCAGGGTTCCTCCCTGGTCAATGAGGGGACGCGTTCCAAGGTCAATGCCGTGATGCGCGAGCTGGGCTACGTCTACAATCGCGGCGCAGCCAATCTTCGGCAGGCCAGTGCCAAATCGAGGATCATCGGGGTCGTCGTGAACGACCTGACGAACAGCTTCTTCGCGGAACTGGCAGTCGGCGTCGACATGGTTGTTCAGTCGGCCGGATTCGTGCAGTTCCTGTCGAACACCAGCGAGAGCATCGACAGGCAGCGCGAGGTTGTCGCATCGATGCGGGAGCATGGTATTTCGGGGCTCATCGTGTCGCCGGCGCGCGCCACAGATGCCGCAGACTTCAAGCCACTCGTCGCGGCAGGGATTCCGGTGGTGGTGGTCGTTCGAAGCCTGCCTGGCGCCAAAGTCTCGTCCGTCGTCTCCGACAACCGGGCTGGCATGGTGTCTGCGGTCAAGCACTTGGCGGAGCTTGGTCACAAGCGCATCGCTTTTCTCGGCGGCTTTCCCGACACCGCTGTCTTCGACGACCGCCTTGCCGGTTACCGAAGCGGCATAGAGGCAGCCGGGCTCGACTATCACCAAGAACTTGTCATCTCGTCGGCGCCTTCGCGAGCTGGCGGGGTGGAGGCGATCGGAAAAGCGATCGTTCTTGCCGACAAACCCACGGCAGCCGTCTGCTTCAACGATGCCGTAGCCTTCGGTGTTTGCGACGGATTGCGTGCGCGCCGTCTGGAGCCCGGCTCCGACTTCGCGGTCGTGGGTTTCGATGACGTCATCGAGGCTCAGGCGGCGGTTCCCGCACTCACAACGGTTTCGGTCGATCCGCAGGGCATTGGGCGCCGCGGCGCGCAACTGCTTCTCAAGCAGATCAATGCGGGCAAGGCGGAGGCGGAGACTGTGACAACAGCGGTTCGGCTGGTTGTTCGCGAGAGCTGCGGAGCCCGCAAGAGCGTAAAAATCGAAACAGGATTCTGAGTAACGCCAATGAACAAGCATCTCACCTCGACCGAAGCGGCCGCGCTGATCCCGGATGGCGCTGTTGTAACGGTGTCTTCCTCGAGCGGTCTCGGTTGCCCGGACCTCATGCTGAAGGCGATTGGCGAACGTTTCGATGCGACCGGCCATCCCCGTGATATCACGACCCTTCATCCGATCGCTGCCGGTGATATGAGTGGCATCAAGGGCGTCGACTATATCGCCAAAAAGGGGCTGCTCAAGCGCATCATTGGTGGTTCCTATCCGTCCGGCCCGTCGTCATCAGAGCCGCCGCTGATCTGGCAAATGATCACCAACAACGAAATCCCGGCCTACAACATCCCCTCAGGTATCCTCTTCGACATCCATCGCGAAGCCGCCGCGAAGCGGCCGGGCGTCCTAACCAAGATCGGCATCGATACATTCGTCGATCCCGAGCGGCAGGGTTGCGCGATGAACGGCCTGGCTTCGGAGCATCCGGTGGTCAAGCGCGTCAGCTTCGAGGGCGACGACTGGCTGTTCTTTCCCTCGATCGTCCCTGAGGTTGCCATCATCCGCGCCACCACCGCCGACGAGCGCGGCAACCTGACATACGAACATGAAGGCGCCTACCTCGGCGGCCTCGATCAGGCGCTGGCCGCACGCAACAACGGCGGCATCGTTATCGCCCAGGTCAAGCGGATCACCAAGGAAGGCTCGCTGAAACCACATGACGTTCGGGTGCCCGGGATGCTGGTCGACTATGTGGTCGTCGATCCGGAACAGAAGCAGACGACGCAGACGCAATACGATCCGGCAATTTCCGGGGAGATCTTCCGCCCGCTCGATAGCTTCAGCGTTCCGGAGTTCAATGTTCAGAAAGTCATCGCGCGTCGCGTCGCGCAAGAACTTCAGGCGGGGAGCTGCGTCAATCTCGGCTTCGGCATCTCGGCCAACGTGCCGCGCATCCTGCTGGAGGAAGGGCTCCACGGCGCCGTCACCTGGGTCATCGAGCAAGGCGCGGTCGGTGGGGTGCCGTTGCTCGACTTCGCCTTTGGCTGCGCCTCGAATGCCGACGCCTACATGCCGTCTCCCTATCAGTTCACCTATTTCCAGGGCGCAGGCTTCGATGCCTCGCTGCTGTCCTTCCTCGAGATCGGCAAAGACGGTTCGGTCAACGTCTCGAAGCTCTCGTTCCGGCCGCATGTGACGGCTGGCGCCGGAGGCTTCGTCGACATCACGGCGCGGGCAAAGAAGATCGTCTTCTCCGGCATGTTCAATGCCGGAGCGAAACTTTCGATCGCCGATGGATCTCTTCTCATCGAGAAGGAAGGCAAGTTGAAGAAGCTCGTGAACGAGGTGGAACATGTCACTTTCAGCGGCAGGCGCGCGATCGAGCAGGGGCAGGATATCACCTATGTCACCGAGCGGTGCGTGATGAAGCTGACGCCTGGTGGTATCGTCCTCACCGAGATTGCGCCCGGCGTCGATCTCCAGTCTCAGATCCTCGATCAGTCGGAGTTTCCGCTGATCGTCGCGCCCGACCTGAAGGTCATGGACGCAGCGCTCTTCGCGGAGGCAACCATCGGCCTGTCGCTTCCGGCCAAAAGGGCACGGACGCTGGAGGGCAGCTTCCATGGCTAGCGGAACAGTCAGAATTGATGTCGATGGACATGTTGCGACGCTGACGATTTCTCGTCCGGAAAAGCTGAACGCGCTCGACCTCGACATGCTC
>NZ_JBFUAY010000028.1:0-53799 GCF_056406015.1 Rhizobium sp. P1_E1
GATAGTCACGGCCTCAAGGATAATCTCAAGGAGATGCTCGACGTCGATGTCTCCAAGGCGCAGCAATCTTCCGATTGGGCGGCCGAGACGCTGTCTCCGGCCCAGCTCGAATATGCCGCGTCCGACGTGCTTTATCTGCATGCGTTGCGAGATAAGCTGACGGAACGCCTGATCCGCGACGGCCGCTACGATCATGCGACGGCCTGCTTCGAATTCCTGCCGACCCGCGCCAAGCTCGACCTGCTCGGCTGGGAAGAGGCCGATATCTTCGCCCACAGCTGAGCGAATTGCTTTCATTCTGCGTTTGCTAATAACCGTGCGGCAGACTTGTCCGCGGCCGTTAGCGATTCATTAACGCCTGTTTATTAACATTCCTGTTAATTTTTATGCATTCGATGACGCCGAAACTGCGTCATGCGGACAGGAGGATCTGCTGGGATGCAAGGGGGCCGGATGAGCGCGGTCCTTTTCTAGAGCCTGCTTTCATCGTCACTTTACGAAAGGAGCATGCCATGTTGACTCCCGTTCGTGCAGCGTCCAATGCAAGCTTTTCGTCCCAGGGTCAGACAGCGGCGATCGTCGCCAGCGGTCTCGGCCACTCCGTGATTGCCCCCCCGCCTGTCAACGCCGTCGAAGCCGCAGACCTCAATTCCGCCATTGCCGGCAAACTCAATATTCTGCTCCTTGCGGCGCGCGAGCGCATGGTCGAAGCCCTTTTCGATGTCATCGATGCGGCAGGCCGCTCGATCTCGCTGGATCGTGGTGAGGACGAGAGCAATCTTGCCTTCGCCTCTCGGCTGGCCGATGCCATCCGGCAGCTGCCAACCGCTAGGATCGACGAGGTTGAGCGCCAGCTCACCGAGCAGGGGCATAGCGTGCCGCTCCGGACAATCGCCGAGGCCCTGAAGAACCCGACAGGCCCTGAAGCCGCCCGCATCGTCGCCTATCTGGAAATCGTCCGCTACAAGGATCGCGACCTCGCCGCCCGCGCCGTCGTCCGCTCCTATGGCCAGAATGACGCTTCGCCGATGCGCGCCGAAGCTCGCCCCGAGATCCGGCTGCATGAGGACAGCCTGCCTGCCGCCATGCGCCAGCCGGTAGACAAGGTGCCCGCGCCGGCCGATTCGYTGATCGAGGCCGCAGCTCTGACGACCACCGAGGACGCGCTTATCGCCGAAGCCGTGGAAGCTGCCGATCCGGAAACGCCGCATGCTGAAAACCGGGCTCAGCCCACCCCGGCGACGGCAACGGAGGTCGCCCCGGAAATATCTGCGTCGCAGGAGATCGAAACCCGGCAAGCCTTGTCGACGGAAGCCGCAGCGGCCAACGAAACGCCGGAGCCGCCTGCCATCCAGCCCCACGCGATGTCGGAAAAGGTCGATCCTGTCATTCCCAGGAACTGGGCAGGAATCGTTGCCTCCATGACCGAAGAAGTCTCCGAGCTGATCGCCACGATCATCCGCGAGCAAGACGTCGAAACCGTGCTGGAGGATGTTGCCGTCGAGGCGGCAGTGGAGATTGATGCGATCCTCGACGACGCCGTCATCAGCGATGCGACCGAGACCTTGAGGCAGCCGGCCGAATTCACAGCACCCGATCCCCGCCAATCGACAGCACTTCGCCCACCGCAGATGGATATTGAGGCCGCGGCGGCGGCAGCCCGTCAGCCGAAAGAAATCTCCGCGCAACCGCAGATGATGCCGATACCCGAGTCGGCCGAGGCTTCCTATGTGCCGTTGGCGGCAAAGATGCCGGAGGGCCTTGCCTATAGCCAGCTGCCCTACCAATTCGCCAAGGATACGCAATCGAACGAGAAGGCGGGCGAAACGCACCACCAGCATCAGCACCACCGCGACGACGCGTCCGAGGATCAGCAGCAGGCACAGTCCGGTGGCGAGGATGCCGAGCCCGATGCCGAAACGACCGACGCGGCACCCGAGCGGAGGACGCCGAGGATGATTGATACCGAACCGTCGGCCTATCAGCCCGGCCGCCCGGCCGACGACCCGGTCTATGCGCTCTATCAGCGCATGGTCGGCTGGGAATAACACTTTGATTGCCTGAAAATGAAGAACCCGCCGGATCGCTCCGGCGGGTTCTTCAATTCAAAGGCGGATGCGAGGCTTATTCGCCGCCGCGGTTCTTCAGGGCTGCGCCCAGGATGTCGCCGAGCGAAGCGCCGCTGTCGGACGAACCGAACTGGGCAACGGCTTCCTTCTCTTCCGCAATCTCCAGAGCCTTGATGGACAGCATGATCTTGCGGTCCTTCTTGGAGAAGTTGGTGACGCGGGCGTCGAAGACCTGGCCGACCGAGAAGCGCTCAGGGCGCTGTTCGTCGCGGTCGCGGGCGAGGTCGGCGCGACGGATGAAGGAAGTGATGTCTTCGTGGTTGACGAGCTTCACTTCGACACCGCCGTCGTTGACTGCGATGACTTCGCAGGAAACGACTGCATTCTTGCGCAGGTCGCCAGAAGCAGCGGCGTCGCCGACTGCATCCTTGCCGAGCTGCTTGATGCCGAGCGAGATGCGTTCCTTCTCGACATCGACGTCGAGAACGACGGCCTTGACGACGTCACCCTTGTTGAACTCCTCGATGACCTGTTCGCCCGGACGGTTCCAGTCGAGGTCGGAGAGGTGCACCATGCCGTCGACATCGCCGTCGAGGCCGATGAACAGGCCGAATTCGGTCTTGTTCTTGACTTCGCCTTCGACTTCAGTGCCGGCCGGATGGCTGCGGGCGAATGCTGCCCACGGATTTTCCAGCGTCTGCTTGAGGCCGAGCGAAATACGGCGCTTGGACGGGTCGACTTCGAGAACGACGACTTCGACTTCCTGGCTCGTGGACAGGATCTTGCCGGGGTGAACGTTCTTCTTGGTCCAGGACATTTCCGAGATGTGGATCAGGCCTTCGATGCCCGGCTCCAGCTCGACGAATGCACCGTAGTCGGTGATATTCGTAACGGTACCGGAAATCTTCTTGCCTTCCGGATACTTGGCCTGGATGCCATCCCACGGATCGCTCTCGAGCTGCTTCATGCCGAGCGAGATACGGTGGGTTTCCTGGTTGATGCGGATGATCTGAACCTTGACCTGCTGGCCGATGTTCAGGATTTCCGACGGATGGTTCACACGGCGCCATGCCATGTCGGTGACGTGCAGCAGGCCGTCGATGCCGCCGAGGTCAACGAACGCACCGTAATCGGTGATGTTCTTGACGACGCCGTCAACAACCTGGCCTTCTTCGAGGTTCTGGACGATTTCAGAACGCTGCTCGGCACGGGATTCTTCCAGAACCGTACGGCGCGAAACCACGATGTTGCCGCGGCGCTTGTCCATCTTGAGGATTTCGAAGGGCTGCGGATTGTGCATCAGCGGGGTCACGTCGCGGATCGGGCGAATATCGACCTGAGAACGCGGCAGGAAGGCGATCGCACCGTCGAGGTCGACCGTGAAGCCGCCCTTGACCTGGTTGAAGATCACGCCTTCGACGCGCTCGCCAGCTTCGAACTTGGCTTCGAGCTTGACCCAGCTTTCTTCGCGGCGAGCCTTCTCGCGCGACAGAACGGCTTCGCCAAGCGCGTTTTCGATGCGCTCGACATAAACTTCGACTTCGTCGCCGACCTTCAACAGGCCGTCCTTGGCGCGCGCGCCGAATTCCTTGAGCGCGATGCGGCCTTCAACCTTCAGGCCGACGTCGACAACGGCGACGTCCTTCTCGATGCCCGTGACGATGCCCTTGGTGACATAGCCTTCGGCCAGGTCGTTCTTGGCAAAGGACTCTTCGAGAAGAGCCGCGAAATCCTCGCGGGAGGGGGTAGCTACTGACATAAAATCTCCTGCGTGTCCTGAAACGGAAGCGGACACGTATGCGCCGGTTGGTTTGCGTTGAACGGGCCTGAACCCAGTCCGCCCTCTCACGAAGGCAATCCGGCGCTTGGACGGAATTTCAGGCTTGCTATATTAGAAGCGATCCATGCTCAGAGCACGCAAAATCGCTTGAATTTAGGCATTTCGGCTCAAGACCGCATCGATGATCGATTGAGCAGCTTGAAACGCGGCCTCTATACTCATTTCCGACGTATCAAGCAAGTGCGCATCGACCGCTGGTTTCAAAGGGCTGTCGGCCCGTCCCATGTCGCGCTCGTCGCGCCGCTTGACGTCCTCGAAGATCGCATCGAAATCTGCCGCAGCGCCCTTGCCGAGGATCTCGTCATAACGGCGCCTTGCGCGAACTTCCGGCGACGCCGTTACATAGAGTTTCACCGGCGCATCCGGGCAGACGACGGTGCCGATATCGCGCCCGTCGAGCACGGTTCCCGGCGCTTTCGCCGAAAACCGCCGTTGCGCCTCGACCAGAGCCCGGCGCACCGCCGGCATGACGGCAATCTTCGAGGCGGCTTCGCCGATCTCATGTTTGGAAAGTATATCGCGATCCAATCCAGCGAGTTCAACCTCTCTTGCGATCTTTTCCGCCACCGCCTCGTCGTCGAGCGGCAGGCCGGCATCGAGCAGCGCCTTGGCCGTGGCGCGATAGGTCAGGCCGGTATCCAGATGATGGAAGCCATATTGGTCGGCGATGCGGCGTGAGAGCGTGCCCTTGCCGGCTGCCGCCGGGCCATCGATGGCGATAATGAAGGTCTTGTTTGTCATCAAATCAATCCTGCGGCACCGCGCCGAAACAACGAATGAGTTTGTCTTCGCGGAATTGCCGCGGCGGGTACATCATTCCAGCACCTCCTCGATCTTTGCTCCAAGGCCGGTCATCAGCTGCATGAATTCGGGAAAGCTGGTCGCGATCATCGCCGCGTCGTCGATCGTGACAGGATGCTCCGAGGCAAGCCCCATGACAAGGAAGCTCATGGCGATGCGATGGTCGAGATGTGTGCTGACCCTGCCATCGGCAGCGTTGCCGAGGCCCTTGCCGTCAGGCCGGCCGCGCACGATGAGAAAATCCTCGCCTTCGTCGCAATCCACCCCATTGAGTTTCAGTCCGTCGGCCACAGCGGAAAGACGGTCGGACTCCTTGACGCGCAATTCCTCAAGCCCCTTCATGACGGTGACGCCCTCAGCGAAACAGGCGGCGACGGCGAGAATAGGATATTCGTCGATCATCGACGGCGCGCGATCTTCGGGAACGGTCACGCCCTTGAGCTCGGAATGGCGCACGCGCAGATCCGCCACGTCCTCGCCGCCGGCTAGACGCGCATTCAGCACCTCGATATCAGCCCCCATCTCCTGCAGCGTCAGGATCAGCCCGGTACGGGTCGGGTTCATCAGCACGTTGACGATGGTGATGTCGGAGCCGGGGACAAGCAGCGCTGCAACCAGCGGGAAGGCGGTGGAAGAAGGATCACCGGGAATGTCGATCACCTGGCCCGCCAGCTTGCCCCGGCCTTCGAGCCGGATCGTGCGGACGCCGTCCTCGTCCGTCTCGACGGAAAGGGCGGCGCCGAAACCCTGCAGCATCTTTTCGGTATGGTCGCGCGTCATCACCGGCTCGATGACCGTGGTGACACCCGGCGTATTGAGGCCGGCAAGCAGCATGGCCGATTTCACCTGGGCGGATGCCATCGGCACCCGATAGCGGATCGGGCTCGGCGTTCCCGGGCCTCTGAGCGTCACCGGCAGCCTGTCGCCCTCGGAGGCGCTGACCTGCACGCCCATTTCGCGCAGCGGATTGAGCACGCGGCCCATCGGCCGTTTCGAAAGCGAGGCGTCGCCGATGAAGGTGGAGCGAAAGTCGTAGGTGCCGACGAGGCCCATGGTCAGCCGCACGCCGGTGCCGGCATTGCCGAAGTCGAGCGGCGCGTCAGGTGCAAGCAGCGCACCGTTGCCGGTGCCCTCGATCACCCATTGTTCGCCCACCTTGCGGATTCTGGCGCCCATTGCCTGCATTGCGCGGCCGGTATTGATTACGTCCTCGCCTTCGAGCAGGCCGGTGATCCGGGTTTCGCCGGAAGCAAGCCCGCCGAACATAAAGGAACGATGCGAGATCGACTTGTCGCCCGGAATACGCACGCTGCCCGTAAGACCGGCGGATTTGCGGGCGGTGGCGGGCCTGGGCGCAGAGCCGTGCAACATGCGTAATCCTTTGCAAATGCAGTCTATTTTTGCCACAAGACAGGCTTGGCCGGTCGCAATTCCCGTCCGCTTCTGCAGCTGTTGCGGCTCGTTAACACAAACGCGCCGGGCGGTCATCCGTCGGCTTGCCAAAAACCCCGGGCTCCGATCGCAAAGTTTGGCTTTGACATGGGAAGCCACAGCGATTAAGGGGACCGGCTTATAAATTCCGATGGAACGCCGGCTTGATCGGCATTTGCCGAATCTCTTATTCGGTCATTCACACGAGGCTTATAGTGGCGAAAGCGGAACTTGGAACCAAGCGTACCGATCCGGAAACCGGCAAGAAGTTTTATGATCTGAACCGGGATCCGATCGTTTCTCCTTATACCGGCAAGTCCTATCCTCTGTCCTTCTTCGAAGAAACCTCGGCGATCGCCGAAGTTGCCGAAGAAGACGAGGTCGCGGAAGTCGATACTGAAAACACCGAAGTCGAACTGGTTTCGCTGGAAGATGCCGATGAAGCCGCCGGCGGCGACGACATTCCCGATATCGGCGATGACGATGTTGAAATCGAAGGCGACGACGACGACGATACCTTCCTCACACCGGACGAAGACGACGACGATGACGACATGAGCGACATCATCGGCGTGACCGGCGACGACGACGAAGTCTGACGACTGCATTTCGGCCCGGCGAGGAAAAAATTCTCCGGGCCGCATTTTTTTAGGCTTGCTATCTCTGAAAACCGGAAGTAATAAGCCGCCACTCCGCAGGGCACGCCTTGAGGAGTATCCCAGGACCGGCCTCGAGCCGGACCACCTTGATGGGGCTATAGCTCAGCTGGGAGAGCGCTTGCATGGCATGCAAGAGGTCAGCGGTTCGATCCCGCTTAGCTCCACCAGCCTACGCTCTTCGAGCTTCGGCTCGGCAAGCCGAAAGGCTTGACCGGACGAGGGCGAGAAGGACGCGGAGGCTGCCGCGCCGAAGTTGCGAAGCAACATAGGCGGGCTATGATCCTTCCATGAAGTATGTCTACATTCTCCAGAGTGTCGAATTTCCGGATCGTTATTACGTTGGCGTGACGAGTGACCTGAAGTCGCGCCTGGCGAAGCACAACGCCGGGGAGGTCTCTCATACCTCGAAATACGTCCCTTGGTCTCTCAAGACCTATGTCGCTTTTTCCGATGAAGCGCAGGCCTTTGCTTTCGAGAAATATCTGAAGTCGGCGTCGGGCAGGGCATTCGCAAAGAAAAGACTCTAACTGCCCCGACCGCAACTCCGGCAGGCCGCCTGCGCAGCCCGCCGGCGCCTTGCGCTCACATCTCGACGATAACAGCCGTCACCCGCTTGACCACCGGCAGCACCAATAGCAGGACGGGAAAGGCGATCGCCCAGGAGAGCGCCCATGCGGAGGGCCACATGGCAAGTGCAGGCGCTGTCAGGCCTTGTGCTCTCACGATGCTGATCGCCGAGACGACTGATGTCATCAACAGCGAGAGGATGAGCGGCATGACCACCGTATTGTAACGTTTGGGGAGTTTGCCTTTGGGCATTTTGATCTCCGTAAGGTGCCGATCAGACAATTGCGCAGCGCCGATCGGCGGGTTGCGCGTTGATTGACGTAAACGCTTACGGAGCTTCGATCTGAAGCAACGCCGTTTCTATGGCCGAAAATGTGTTGCCATTCAAGTCCGCCCCCATCCGCTTCCGATCGCCTTTGCCAATTCCTCAATGAGAGGATGTATGTTCGTTGCTGGAATCTCAGCGATTCGGCTCCAGGACCCTCAGCCAATGACCAGATCAAGACGCCGTCGCATCATCCGGACCCGACGAACCCTGACCGGGCTCGCCCTCGTCGGCTCGATCTCGTTTCTGGCTGGCATGACCGATGCGACCGGTCTTCTGCTGACCGGCGATTTCGTCTCCTTCATGACAGGCAACACGACGCGGGCGGCACTGGCCTTGAGTGAGGGCAATCTTTATCACGCGGCGGTCCTGATCTCCGCCATCGTCGTTTTCGTGCTCGGCAACGCGGCTGGGGTCGTCATCGCTCATGTCTCCGAGCGCCGCATCTTCGTGGTGCTCGGCTGCGTCGGTCTAGTCCTGGCGCTCGCCTCGATGATGACGGTGCAGAACATGCTGTTCGCTCGGTTCTACGTGATCGTTTTTTCCATGGGCATGGTGAACGCTGCCGTCGAACACATCGAAGGCCTGCCGATCGGCCTAACCTATGTGACCGGCGCCCTGTCGCGCTTCGGCCGCGGCATCGGCCGCTGGATCATCGGCGACCGCCATATCGAATGGACGATCCAGATTGTGCCCTGGGGGGGCATGGTGCTTGGCGCGATCGTCGGCGCCGTCCTGACGCGGCTGACGGGCGCGCATGCACTGTGGCTGGTCTCCCTCTTCGCCATGGTGCTTGCACTTGCTGCCATGCTCATCCCGCGGCCGCTTCAGCGACGCTTCAACCAGAAGATCGCGCCACATCGATCGGCCGCTGCGCGCGTGAAATAGAACCGTCGCATTCCTGTTACCGTCGAATCGGATAGACAGGACCGCCGCCAATCCCCAAGGAGTGGGTCTTGTTCCTGATTTCGAAGCTTGTCTGGATTTTCGCTCAGCCGCTGTCGCTGGCATTCTTCCTCGTCTTCTTTGCCGTGCTTGTCGGTCTTCTGCGTTGGCGCACCTTAAGTATCCTCGGCGCAACGGGTGCGGCCCTCATCCTCTTCGTCACGCTCTACACCACGGCCGGCAACCTTCTGATGCAGGGTCTCGAGCAGCGCTTCGCAAAGCCCGCCGCCGATCCGGGTAGCCTGCAATGCATGATCGTGCTCGGCGGCGCCTTCGAAAATGAGGTGAACACGGCGCGCCACGGCATAGAATTCAACGGCGGGGCCGACCGCTTCATCGAAGCCTTGCGGCTTGCGCAGAAATTTCCGCAGTCGCGCATTCTGGTATCGGGCGGCGACGGCTCCATTTCGGGCATCTACGAAGGCGATGCGGCGGCATCCGAGCGCTTCTTCCCGCTCTTCGGCGTTGGCAGGGATCGCCTGATCGAAGAGAGGCAATCGCGCACGACCTTTGAAAACGCCGTTAACACCAAGGAATTCCTGGCAAGCCAGGGGCTTTCCAATTGCCTGCTGATCACCTCGGGTTTCCACATACCGCGGTCCGTCGGCATCTTCCGCAAGCTCGGCATCGATATCGTGCCCTGGCCGACCGATTATCGCACCGATGGCCAGGTGAGGCTCGGGCTCGATTTCACCCAGCCGAACCTCAACGCGCAGAACCTGGCGACGGCGATCCGCGAATGGTACGGCCTGGTGGGATATTATCTCGCCGGTCGCACGTCGGAACTTTATCCGCAATAGAGCGCCGCGCGTCCAGCAGGACACGCCAAGGACGCTCTATCACTTTGAATTTGCGAATGACTCGAAAATCGATTCCGATTTCGGGTCATGCGCTGAGCTATTTCTTCGAGATGGTGACGAATTTCGTGCCGCGGACGCGGGCCGTTACGATGCAGGGATCACCTTCGGTGCGGTCGCAGAAACGCGGATGCATCTTCATCGCCAGCACCATGTTGCCGAAGCGCTGGACGAAATCGTAGCCATAGATCTGCGCCGTCGCGATCATGAAATAACCGCCCTCGGCAACCTGCAGGTAGAAATTATAGGTGCAGCCGTCGTCATTGCATTGCGGCCCCTTCTGCCCGTCGCAGGTCAGCTGGCCCTCGTTGACCACGGCGTCGATCAGGCCGTCATTGTTGATGTCCTGCCGGATGATGAAGCCTTCGGCAAATTCGGCCGTCTTGCACTGCTCCTGGAAGTGCTTCTTCTCGTAGATCTCAGGATCGGAAATCAGCGATTGCTGGCCGAAGGCGACAGCCGGCATGACAAGCAGCAGGACGATATTCAGAACGGCGAGCACCAGCGTTTTCACGGCTTTCCTCTTTTGGGTAAAGGCTCTGTAGCCTAGAGCATGATGCCGAAAAGTGTGAGCGGTTTTCGGACGACATCATGCTCTAACTATATAATTTAGAACAGGATTCGGATTTTTGGTCGACCCGGCCTAAAATCATCCTGTTCTAATGCATGTCGTCTAGAAGTGTGCAGCGGTTTTGGGACAACGACATGCATCAAATAAAGACCTTCGCTTTATGACGCCGCCGCCTTGCGCCGCCCTTGCCGCCGTGGTTCTTTCCCGAGAACAGGTAGAGCATGATGTCGTCCGAAAACCGCTGACACTTTTCAGCATCATGCTCTGAAACTTCTGCCGGTTCCGAGGTTCGCATGTCCTTGCTCGTCTATCTCGATTATGCCGGCATTGCGCTGTTTGCCGCGACGGGCGCGCTCGCCGCCTCGCGCAAGCAGTTGGACCTGATCGGTTTTCTGTTTTTCGCCATGGTGACGGGAACGGGCGGCGGCACGGTGCGCGATATCGTGCTCGGCCGCGTGCCGGTCTTCTGGGTTCTGAACCCGGCCTATATCCTCGTCTGCTGCGTCATGGGCGTCATCGTTTTCTTCACCGCCCACCTGCTGGAATCGCGCTATCGCCTGCTGATCTGGCTAGATGYGATCGGCCTTGCCGCCTATTGCGTGATCGGCGCCGCCAAGGGCCTCGCCGCCACCGGCTCGCCGACCATCGCGATCGTCACCGGCACGCTGACGGCGACGTTTGGCGGCATCCTGCGCGATCTGATGGCAAACGAGCCTTCGGTGTTGTTGAGGCCGGAAATCTACGTGACCGCAGCCCTCATCGGCGCCGGCGTCTTCACGCTCGCCAATGCGCTCGGAATGCAGCTCTATCTGGCGTCTGCCTGCGGCGTCGTGGCGGCCTTTGCGGTGCGCGGTGGAGCCCTGTGGTTCGGCTGGACCTTCCCGACCTACAGGCACAAGCCTGGCCGGCATCCGGACGATGTCATGTGAAGCCTAATGCATGTCGCCCAAAAGTCCGCTGGGACACCGACATGCATAAAAAAAAGATCTAAAGGGCGTCGCATGAGGCCGATCCGGCGCGGCTCTAGAGGCGTCGTCAGCCCTGCTTCGCGCGCAGGCGGATCACCACGTCGACATGGGCGATCTCCATGCCTTCAGGCGGTTCAGGCAGATTGGCGATCGTCAGGTTGCTGACGGGAATGTCGAGCACCTCGTTTTCGCCTTCGACGAAGAAATGGTGATGGTCGGAAACATTGGTGTCGAAATAGGTCTTGGCGCTCTCGACGGCGAGAACCCGGATGAGACCGGCTTCCGTGAACTGGTGCAGCGTGTTGTAGACGGTTGCCAACGACACTGGCACGCCGGCGGCAACCGCCTCCTCATGCAGTTCCTCGACGGTCAAATGCCGGTCGCCCTTGGCAAACAGGAGGTCGCCGAGCGCGACACGCTGGCGGGTGGGGCGCAGGCCCGCACCGCGCAGCCTTACCTCTATTGCGATCGGGAGTGCACCCGTCATCAAAACCAACTCCGGTTATTCTGGCATAAAGCAATCATGTTTCTTTAAGGGGTATAACTTTTGCATCGGAGCCTTTCAATAGTTCAATGGGGACAGGAGCCTGATAAACGCGGCAAAAACGGGCTTTTCACGCAAATAGGTCTGGTCCCGGCCCTAGCCTTCCTGTATGCGACCACCAAATAATGGCGCAAGCCTGGTCCGGGGAGATGAATGAAGCTGCCTTGCTTGTGCTTCATTTTCTGAAGAACTTGGACTACACGTTCACATCCATCGGCTTGATGCGGGGGGAAAAGAAACTTTATGACGACCAGACAGTCCAGCTTCTCGTATGAAGAACTCATCGCTTGCGCACATGGCGAGCTGTTCGGCCCCGGCAATGCGCAGCTGCCCCTGCCGCCTATGCTGATGGTTCACCGCATCACGGATATTTCCGAAACGGGCGGCACCTTCGATAAGGGCTACCTCAGGGCCGAATATGACGTTCGCCCGGACGACTGGTATTTTCCCTGCCATTTCGAAGGCAATCCGATCATGCCAGGCTGCCTCGGTCTCGACGGCATGTGGCAGTTGACCGGTTTCTTTCTGGGTTGGCTCGGCGAGGCAGGCCGTGGCATGGCGCTTTCAACAGGCGAAGTGAAATTCAAGGGCATGGTCCGGCCACAGACGAAGCTGATCGAATATGGAATCGACTTCAAGCGTGTCATGCGCGGTCGTCTGGTCCTCGGCACCGCCGACGGCTGGCTGAAGGCGGACGGCGAGACCATATATCAGGCGGCCGACCTTCGCGTCGGTCTATCGAAAGAAAAGACGGCCTGAAACCGCATTTCGAGCGGCTGACGAAAACAACAAAGGTTTGATCAGATGAGACGGGTAGTTGTCACAGGTCTGGGTGTCGTGTCCTCGATCGGAAACGACGCGGCCGAAGTCACCGAATCCTTGCGGCAGGCAAAGTCGGGTATYTCCTTTTCGAGCGATTTCGCCGAACATGGATTCAAGTGCCAGGTTTGGGGCAGTCCGAAGCTCGGTTCGGCGGAACTTGCCGAACTGGTCGACCGCCGCGCCATGCGCTTCCTGTCGCAGGGCGGTGCCTGGAACCATGTCGCCATGAAGCAGGCGATTGCCGATTCCGGTCTCGAGGACAAGGACATCGGCAACAACGAGCGCACTGGTATCATCATGGGCTCCGGCGGCCCGTCCACCCGCACCCTCATCGAGGCTGCCGAGATCACCGTGAAGAACAACAGCCCGAAGCGTATCGGCCCCTTCGCCGTGCCGAAGGCGATGTCCTCGACCGCATCGGCCACACTCGCCACCTGGTTCAAGATCCACGGCGTCAATTATTCGATCTCGTCGGCCTGCTCGACGTCGGCGCATTGCATCGGCAACGCCGCCGAGATGATCCAGTGGGGCAAGCAGGACGTGATGTTCGCTGGCGGCCACGAGGACCTCGACTGGACGATGTCCAATCTCTTCGACGCCATGGGCGCCATGTCCTCCAAATATAACGACACGCCGGACAGCGCTTCGCGCGCTTATGACGTCAACCGCGACGGTTTCGTCATCGCCGGCGGCGCCGGCGTGCTGGTGCTCGAGGAACTGGAGCGTGCCAAGGCCCGCGGTGCAAAGATCTATGCCGAAATCGTCGGCTACGGCGCGACCTCGGACGGCTACGACATGGTTGCCCCCTCGGGCGAGGGCGCTATCCGCTGCATGCGCCAGGCGCTCGCCACCGTCAAAGGTGACGTCGACTACATCAACACCCACGGCACGTCGACGCCGGTCGGCGACAGCAAGGAAATCGGCGCCATCCGCGAGGTATTCGGCTCGAAGATTCCGCATGTCCAGTCGACCAAGTCGCTGACCGGCCATTCGCTTGGCGCTGCCGGCGTGCAGGAATCGATCTATTCCCTGCTGATGATGCAGCAAGGCTTCATCGGCGAAAGCGCTCATATCACCGAGCTTGATCCCGAATTCGAAGGTGTCCCGATCGTGCGCAAGCGCATCGACGACGCCAAGATCGACATTGCCCTCTCCAATTCCTTCGGCTTCGGCGGCACCAACGCCACGCTCGTCTTCCAGCGCTATAACGGATAATAATATGACGGGAATTATGCAGGGTAAGCGCGGACTCATCATGGGCGTCGCCAACAACCACTCGATCGCCTGGGGGATTTCAAAAGCTCTCGCCGCACAGGGTGCGGAACTCGCCTTCACCTATCAGGGCGATGCGCTCGGCAAGCGCGTCAAGCCGCTTGCTGCCGAGGTCAGCTCGGATTTCGTGCTGCCCTGCGACGTCGAGGACACCGACTCGGTCGATGCCGTGGTCGACGCGATCAAGGAGCGCTGGGGCAAACTCGATTTCATCGTCCATGCCATCGGCTTTTCCGACAAGAATGAGCTCAAGGGTCTCTACGCCGATACGACGCGTGAAAATTTCAGCCGCACAATGGTCATTTCCTGTTTCTCCTTCACCGAGATCGCCAAGCGCTGCGCGCCGTTGATGGAAGAGGGTGGTGCGATGCTGACGCTGACCTACAATGGCTCGACGCGCGTCATCCCGAATTACAACGTCATGGGGGTTGCCAAGGCAGCGCTTGAGGCTTCGGTGCGCTATCTCGCCGCCGACTACGGCCCGCGCGGCATCCGCGTCAATGCCATTTCCGCCGGCCCGATCCGTACGCTTGCCGGCGCCGGCATCTCGGATGCGCGCGCGATCCTCTCCTGGAACCAGCGCAATGCACCGCTGCGCAAGACCGTGACCATCGATCAGGTCGGCAACTCGGCTCTCTACCTGCTCTCCGACCTTTCCTCCGGCGTCACCGGCGAAATCCACTTCGTCGACGCCGGCTTCAACGTCACCTCCATGCCGACGCTGGAAACGCTGCGCAAAGCGGACGTCGAATAAACATTATTCGATCGAAACTCAAAGGCCGTGCGCAGATGATGCGCACGGCCTTTTTCTATCGATAAGAATGATCGGATCGAGGCTGCTTGAGCCCTATTTCTTCGCCCACAGCACCTTGAAGCGGGCGTTGCGGCAGGTTTCCCCGCTTTCCCTGAAATTCGCCGCCAGAACCGGTTCGTAAGGCAGGCCGCGATTGGCGACGAGCATCAGGCGGCCGCCGCCGCGAAGGGCGGATGCGGCAGTCTTGATCATTGCCTGGCCGAGTGCCGGCTCGGCTGCGTGCCCCTCATGGAAGGGTGGGTTCATGATGACGAGATCGTATTTGTCCTTGACCGGCTCACCCGCCAGATCGTGCCAGTAGAAGCGCGCAGGCGCGTTCGGGCAGTTCTCCGCCAGATTATCCCTGGCAGCCTCCAGAGCCGCGTGATCGGCCTCGTAGAGGTCGAGGCGCGTCAGTCCACGCGACTTCTGGGCCAGCTCGACGGAGAGATAGCCCCATCCGGCGCCAAAATCCGCAACGTCGCCGGTGAAGTCCTGCGGTAGGCGCGAGGCCAGTAGTTCCGATCCGGCATCGATGCGGTCATGCGAGAACATGCCGGCGGTTGCATTGAAACGGCCGTCGACACGCACCGGCGCCTTTGCCAGCTTGGAGATAATCTCATCGGCATCCGCCGGCCGGCCGAACCAGAAGGCGACGCCGTGATATTTCGGCATATGGTCGACTGCGAGATTGAAACCATCCATCCGCTTGCGCAGCGGCTGGATGCCGTCTTCCTTCGCGCCGGCAACGACGATCAGGCCGCCGACCCGTGTGCGGGCAATAGCGGCAGCAAGATTGGCCTCGTTCTCACCCTTGTGCTTGGTGCAGAGCACCAGAGCCGCATCGTAGTCCTCGCCGTCGATCTCTGGCTTCGCTTCGATGCGCTGCGCCAGCAGCTGCCGATAGAGTGGCCGGAAGCCCTGGACGGCGCTGAGCGAGGCGGCAAAGCCTTCCGGCAGCGCAAAGCCTGCCTCGGCGCCGAGGAAGAGCACGCGCTCGCCCTCGCCGGGCGCCTCGACTGTGCCGCTGGCAAAGGGATGGAACAGAGTCTTCAGCGTCTCGCTGCTCATGGGCCTCGTCTCGTCTTAAAGCATGTCGCGCAAAAGTGTTCAGCGGTTTTGCGATCACGACATGCGCAAAACCAAGGACCTAAAGTGTGGCAAGCTAATCTGAAAGATCGCGCCACGCTTTAGGATACAAAAAAKGGCGCGGAAGCATTCCCGCGCCCGATATTAAATTTGGAAGGCGGCTTATTCGGCCGCTTCTTCCTTCTTCTTCTCGTTCGGGATTTCCTGGCCGGTGGCCTGGTCGACGACCTTCATCGACAGGCGAACCTTGCCGCGTTCGTCGAAGCCGAGCAGCTTGACCCAGACCTTGTCGCCTTCCTTGACGACGTCCTGCGTCTTGGCAACACGCTCGGAAGCGAGCTGCGAGATGTGGACGAGACCGTCGCGGGCGCCGAAGAAGTTGACGAAGGCGCCGAAGTCGGCGGTCTTGACGACCGTGCCTTCGTAGACCTGGCCAATCTCAGGCTCGGCGACGATCGAGTGGATCCACTTGCGGGCCGCTTCGATCTCCTTGCCGGAGGACGAAGCGATCTTGACGGTGCCGTCGTCCTCGATGTTGATCTTCGCGCCGGTCTTTTCGACGATTTCGCGAATGACCTTGCCGCCGGAGCCGATGACTTCGCGGATCTTGTCGACCGGGATGTTCATGACTTCGATGCGCGGAGCGAATTCACCGAGCTGGCCGCGGCTTTCGGTAATGGCCTTGGACATTTCGCCGAGGATGTGGGCACGACCGCCTTGGGCCTGACCAAGGGCGACCTTCATGATCTCTTCGGTGATACCGGCGATCTTGATGTCCATCTGCAGCGAGGTGATGCCGTCGGCGGTACCGGCGACCTTGAAGTCCATGTCGCCGAGGTGGTCTTCGTCACCGAGAATGTCGGAGAGGACAGCGAAGCGATCGCCTTCCAGGATCAGACCCATGGCGATACCGGCCACCGGCTTTGCCAGCGGAACGCCGGCGTCCATCAGAGCGAGCGAGGTACCGCAGACAGTCGCCATCGAGGACGAGCCATTCGACTCGGTGATCTCGGAGACGACGCGCAGCGTGTAGGGGAACTGCTCGACGGTCGGCAGCATCGGACGGATCGCGCGCCATGCGAGTTTGCCGTGGCCGATTTCGCGGCGACCCGGGGAGCCCATGCGGCCGGTCTCGCCAACCGAGTAGGGAGGGAAGTTGTAATGGAGCAGGAAGCGCTCCTTGTACATGCCGGTCAGGCTGTCGACATACTGCTCATCTTCGCCGGTGCCGAGGGTGGCAACGACGATCGCCTGCGTTTCACCGCGGGTGAACAGCGCCGAACCGTGCGTACGCGGCAGAAGACCGACTTCCGAAACGATCGGACGAACGGTTTCGAGGTCGCGGCCGTCGATGCGGCTCTTGGTGTCGAGAATGTTCCAGCGGACGATCTTTGCCTGCAGGTGCTTGAAGATCGCGCCGACTTCTTCGGCCGTGTACCTGGCTTCGCCTTCCTCGGGGAGGAAGTGTGCCTTCACCTTCGCCTTGACGGCGTCGACGGCGGCGTAGCGGTCGGCCTTCTGGGTGATCTTGTAGGCTTCGCGAAGTTCACCTTCGGCAAGGCCGAGCATCTCGTTTTCGAGAGCGGAGTAGTCTTCCGGCTGGAAGTCGCGCGGCTCCTTGGCGGCAACTTCGGCGAGCTTGATGATCGCGTCGAGAACCGGCTGGAAGCCCTTGTGGCCGAACATGACGGCACCGAGCATGACGTCTTCGTTCAGTTCCTTGGCTTCGGATTCCACCATCAGCACGGCGTCGTAGGTGCCGGCGACGACGAGGTCGAGGCTCGATTCGTCCATCTCGTCGAGATGCGGGTTGAGAACGTATTCACCGTTGATGTAGCCGACGCGCGCACCGCCGACCGGGCCCATGAAGGGCACGCCGGACAGCGTCAGCGCTGCCGAGGTGGCAACCATCGACAGCACGTCGGGATTGTTTTCAAGGTCGTGCTGGATGACGGTGACGACGACCTGCGTGTCGTTCTTGTAGCCTTCCGGGAAAAGCGGGCGGATCGGGCGGTCGATCAGCCGGGAAACGAGGGTCTCGTTCTCGCTCGGGCGGCCTTCGCGCTTGAAATAGCCGCCGGGGATCTTGCCGGCCGCGTAGGTCTTTTCCTGGTAGTTGACGGTGAGCGGAAAGAAATCCTGGCCTGGCTTCGGCGACTTGGCCGAGACGACGGTGGCGAGAACGACGGTTTCGCCGTAGGTGGCGAGAACCGCGCCGTCGGCCTGACGGGCGATCTTGCCGGTTTCGAGCTTCAGCGGGCGGCCGGCCCACTCGATTTCCACTGTGTGTGTATCAAACATCTCTTGTCCTTCAATGCGGGAGCACGCGCCATCGCCGATATCAAGGCGCAGCGCACAGTCGACCGCAATCAATGTGACGTATCACGGGCAAGACAACGGGAGGCTTTTCATCCTCGGCTTCCTCAGGAGTTCTTGAGAAACCGGGCCAAAGCTCATTGATAAGCCTTGGCCGAAAGCATCCGGCAATCCTGCCCCATGACAGGTCAACGGTTGGTTTGGCAGATCCGGCCCATCCGGGTCTGCCGGTCTTTCCATCGCGTAAAATAGGGCGCGGCTGGAACATTTCATCGGGAGCCGTGTCCCGAAACACATCCGGCGGACGCTTGGGAAAGCGCCCGCCGGATAATCTTAGCGGCGGATACCCAGGCTGGTGATCAGCTTGGAATAGCGGCCTTCATCCTTCTTCTTGAGATAATCAAGAAGCGAGCGGCGGCTCGAAACCATCGTCAGCAGGCCACGGCGGGAATGGTTATCCTTCTTGTGGTCCTTGAAGTGTTCGGTCAGGTTATTGATGCGCTCGGTCAGGATCGCGACCTGGACTTCCGGAGAACCGGTATCGCCTTCAACGGTCGCATATTCCTTGATCAGCGCAGACTTGCGCTCAGCAGTGATCGACATCGGGTGATCCTTTCTAAGAGGAGGAGATAGAGTCGCCAAAAGCCGGGATGTCGTCCAGCTTTGGCCGTGAATGCAAACGGGCGTACCCGATGCTGGCGCTGCCTATAAACCAAATATGGATCGATGGAAAGAGGGGTCGTCCTTGGCGGCTTCAACGGCCCGCCATGGCGCCCCGGATCATCCCGTCATAGGCTGAAGGATCCTGCAGCATGGCGAAATGGCTCACATCTTTCAGGATGACGAGTTTAGCGCCCGGAATCTGTTTTGCCATCATTTCCGTATGGTCGAGCTTTACGGCTTCATCATGATCGCCAATGGCAAGTGTGACCGGCACCGAGATCTTGCCAAGATCGGCGGCCGTCCAGGCCGGCTGGGTTGCCCACATTTCGGAGATCTGCTTGACGAAGGCGTCGTATTCGTTCGGCGTCGGCGACAGCTTCCTGTAATATTCGCCGGCGACGTTGATGTAGTCGTTGAAGACCTTGTCGTTCAACACGTCTGGCTTGACGCCGTCTGTCGTGACATTGGCTGCCTGGGCAATGACCCGCGTCAGCTTCTCCGGATGTTTCATCGCCATGTCGATGCCGATGATGCCACCGTCCGACCATCCGACAAGCGTCACCTTGTCGATCTTCAGATAGTCGAGAAGTGCCACATAATCCGATGTCATCAGGTCGTAACCGAAGGGCTGCTGGCTGCGCGTCGAGCGTCCATGGCCGCGGCTGTCGGCAACGATGACCAAGTGGTCCTTGGCAAAATCGGCGACCTGATGACCCCAGACCTCGGCATTTCCAAGTCCGCCGTGGATGAACAGGATGGGGTCGCCTTCGCCGTATTCGGCGTAATACATCTTGATGTCGTTCACTTCGGCCATGCCGCTCGTCTTTGCCGCCGGCATCGAAGGAAAGGCTGGGAGCTCGGCCCAGCGCTCGGCGGATCGAGCGTTGGCCACGGTCAGGAACATCGAAAAGAACGTCAGTATTCCGATAGCAGTTACGCGCATATTCTTTCTCCTGTCGGACCACCATGGCCCCTCGGGCCGCTATGGCGGCCCGACAGGGAAGATATCGCATCGTTACCGGCTGACAATCGCTATCGTTGTGGGTTCAGGCGAAAACACGCTTCGGGCGAAACTCGCCCTGGCCGATCTCGCCGATCGCGATCAGCCTGCCGYGGGCGGTCRCATAGGCTTCGCTTTCGGCAACCGGCGCATCGCGGCCACGCACCAGGATCGGGTTGCCCATCTTCAGCCGGTGCGCCTGGTCGTCGTTGATGACGAGATGGGGCAGGGCCGATAGCGCTTCGCAGGTGTCGATGAGCAGCGCGTCGAGGGCCGCCAGCCGCTCGTCCATATCCTCGATCGCCTCCAGTGCCACGAGATCTGCGAGCGGCACCATGGCCTCTTCCGCGAAGGGCGCGACGAAGGTGCGCCGCAGCCCGGACACATGGCCGTAGCAGCCGAGTTCGCGGCCGAAATCGCGCGCCAGCGCCCTGACATAGGTGCCCTTGCCGCATTCCACTTCGAAATGTGCGCTATTGGCGTCCGGGCAGGCAAGCAAGGTCAGCCGGAAGATATCGACCTCACGTGAGGGGATTTCGACGGTTTCGCCTTCGCGCGCCAGATCATAGGCGCGTTCACCCGATATCTTGATAGCGGAAAACTGCGGCGGCACCTGGCTGATGGTGCCGATATATCGAGGCAGGATATCGCGGATCTGCTGTTCGCTCGGGCGTTTGTCCGAACTCTCAGTCACTTCGCCCTCGAGATCGTCGGTCGCGCGCTCCTCGCCCCAGCTCACCGTGAATTCATAGATCTTGCGGCCATCCATCACGTAGGGAACGGTCTTCGTCGCATCGCCGAGCGCGATCGGCAGCATGCCGGAGGCGAGCGGATCGAGCGTGCCGGCATGACCGGCCTTCTGCGCCTTGTAGAGCCATTTGATCTTGGAAACGGCTTCCGTCGAGCCGAAATCCACCGGCTTGTCGAGGATCAGCCAGCCGGAAATCGGCCGGCCCTTGGGTTTGCGTGGTTTGGACATGCGTCTCTTCTGTTTATTGTTCGTCATTGTCGCCGTCGAGGTCGCGGCTCACCTCGGGCGAACGCAGCAGCTCGTCGATCTTCTTGTAGTTGTCGAAGCTGGTATCGTCGCGGAAGCGCACCTCCGGCATGTATTTCATCTGCCGGAGCTGCTGCCCGAGCCGGCCGCGGATGAACCTTGCATTACGGTTCAACGCCTCGATGACGATGCTGTGGTCTGAAACGCCGAGCGGCGTCACATAGGCGGTAGCGATCTTGAGGTCCGGCGACATGCGCACTTCCGAGATCGAGATCACGGTCGCTTCGATGACGTCATCACGCACTTCGCCGCGCTGCAGCACCTGGGTGATAGCGGCGCGAACCTGTTCGCCAACGCGCAGCATGCGCTGCGAAGGCGCGGAAGAAGTTGCTCTGGTCATTGTTATCTCTATTTGCCGATGCGGCTGGGAATCGAACCCGTCAAAGGAGAGCGTCCATGACTCTTTTGGTCGAAAAGGTCAAGGCGGCAGATGCCCGAAAGCCATCCGCCGGTGGCGGATGGCTTTCGGAAAGCTCAGGCGCAGCAGTTTAGAGCGTGCGCGTGATATGCTCGACGCGGAAGCACTCGATGACGTCGCCGGCGCGCATGTCTTCGTAGTTTTCGAAGGCCATGCCGCATTCCTGACCCATCGGCACTTCGGACACTTCGTCCTTGAAGCGCTTGAGCGTCTTGAGCTTGCCTTCGTGAACGACAACGTCGTTGCGGATGAGGCGGACGCCCGCACCACGTTCGACCTTGCCTTCGACGACACGGCAGCCTGCGACCTTGCCGACCTTCGTGATGTTGAACACCTCGAGGATCTCGGCGTTGCCGATGAAGGTTTCGCGCCGTTCCGGAGACAAGAGGCCCGACATCGCCGCCTTCACGTCATCCACGAGGTCGTAGATGATGTTGTAGTAGCGGATTTCGATGCCTTCGCGTTCGGCGAACTGGCGTGCCTGCGTATTCGCACGAACGTTGAAGCCGATGATGGCCGCGTTCGAGGCTTCGGCGAGCGAGATATCCGACTCGGTGATGCCGCCGGCACCCGAATGGACGATGCGGGCGCGGACCTCGTCGGTGCCGAGCTTCTCCAGCGCGCCGGCAATCGCTTCGATCGAGCCCTGCACGTCGCCCTTGATGACCAGCGGGAACTCCTTGATGCCGACGCTTTGGCGCTGCATCATCATCTGTTCCAGCGAACCGCGCTGTCCCGACTGGCGGGCAGCCGCCTTGTCGCGGGCCAGACGCTGACGATATTCCGAGATTTCGCGGGCGCGGCTTTCGCTTTCGACGACGGCGAACTTGTCACCCGCCTGCGGCGTACCGGACAGACCGAGAACCTCGACCGGCGTTGCCGGACCGGCTTCCTTCACATGGTCGCCCTTGTCGGTGACGAGAGCGCGCACGCGGCCCCAGACGTCGCCGGCGACGATGATCTGGCCCGGACGCAGCGTGCCCTTCTGGACGAGCACGGTCGCGACCGAACCACGGCCACGATCGAGCTGGGCTTCGATAACCGTTCCTTCCGCGGTCCGGTTCGCATTGGCCTTGAGATCGAGAATTTCCGCCTGCAGCAGGATCGCCTCGAGCAGCTTGTCGAGGTTCTTGCCGGTCTTGGCCGAAACCTCGACGTCAAGCACTTCACCACCCATGGATTCCACGAAGACTTCGTGCTGCAGCAGCTGGTTACGGACCTTCTGCGGATCAGCCTCGTGCTTGTCGACCTTGTTGATCGCAACGATGATCGGAACACCGGCCGCCTTGGCGTGGTTGATCGATTCGATCGTCTGCGGCATCACGCTGTCGTCGGCTGCGACGACCAGGATCGCGATGTCGGTCGCCTGCGCACCGCGGGCACGCATTGCCGTGAAGGCAGCGTGGCCGGGCGTATCGATGAAGGTGATCTTCTGACCGTTCTGCTCCACCTGATAGGCGCCGATATGCTGCGTGATGCCACCGGCTTCGCCGGAGACCACGTTGGCATGGCGGATGGCGTCGAGCAGCGAGGTCTTGCCGTGGTCGACATGGCCCATGATGGTAACGACCGGCGGGCGCGAAACCAGTTCGCCATCCTCGTCGGACACGTTGAAGATGCCGAGTTCGACGTCGGATTCCGACACGCGCCTGACCGTATGGCCGAATTCGCCGGCGATGAGTTCGGCAAGGTCGGCGTCAATGACGTCGCCCGGCTTCATCATCTGGCCTTCCTTCATCAGGTACTTGATGACGTCGACGGCGCGTTCGGACATGCGCTGCGACAGTTCCTGAATGGTGATGGTCTCGGGCAGAACCACCTCGCGGGAGATCTTCTCGCGGGTTTCCTGCATCTGACCACGGCGGAACTTCTCCTGCCGGCGACGCATCGCCGAAAGCGAACGACCGCGGGCATTGTCCTCGCCGTCCACGTTGGCAGTGGTGATCGTCAACTTGCCGCGACGGCGCTCTTCATCCGTCTTCGGACGAGTCGTGACCGGCTTTGCGGGTTCCGGGCGAACGACGCGGCCACGGACCGGACCGCCGCGCGCTGCGCCACGATCGTCGTCTTCCTTTTCCTCGCGGCGGCCGCGAACGGCGCCGGGGACGGCAGCGCCGGGTGCCGGACGGGCAGCAGGTGCTCCAGCCGCATCGGACCGGCGTGCAGCCGGTGCCGACGATGCGGGCTGCGGCGGCCGTGGCGCGTCGGAGCGTGCTTCGGTCGGAGCCGGTTCTGCGACTGCGGGTTCTGCGACAGCGGGTGCCTCAGCCTGCCGGATAGCCTCTTCAGCGGCCCTGCGGGCAGCTTCTTCCGCTTCGGCGGCCTTGCGGATCACCTCTTCTGCGGCACGGCGCTTTTCTTCCTCGGCGCGGCGGATCGCATCCTGGGCGTCACGCGCCTGGGAGTCGGCAAGCGCGCGGCGGCGGGCGTCCATCTCTTCCGGCGACAGATGGTTCAGCACCACCGGGCGCGGACGATCGTTCTGGCGCGGCGGCTGGTGAGACTGCTGCGGCGGACGCTGGTTCGTCTGGTTGTTGTTGCCCTGCTGAACCCGCGGAGCCGGCGTCGGCTGCTGCGGACGCGCCTGCACGGGTGCGGGCGCCGGTTCGGCTGCGCGGACGGGGGCCGCCGGAGCGACGGGCGTGATCGGCTTTTCATCTTCCGGGCGCATCGGGCGCCGCTTACGGGTCTCGACGACGACCGCCTTGGTGCGACCTCGACCCATATCCTGGCGAACGGTGCCCTGGCTCATCCCCGATGGTTTCAGGGTGAGTGTCTTTTTGCCCGCTACGCTGATTGTCTTGTCGTCGTTACTATCGGTCATTCGTTCCCGTTCCTTCGGACAGGGAGCGATGACTAGATCAGACCCTGTCGTTCAATACTGTCGATCAATGAGTATGGGACCGGCCGATGCCGGTGACCGCCTCATTGTTTTTGCCGGCCAGCGCCGCCCGCTGCCCGGGACTGACCGCCAATACGGTACTGTTCGAGCATCTTTGCGCGCTTCACTACACCTTCACCCGCCTGCCCTGCAAGCACTGCGGCATGGATAAAAGCATTCTGGCCCATCAGGCCTTCCATTTCGCTCTCCGAGAAGAGACGGAAGGAAGGTATCTCCTCCTCGGTCTCCATTCCGAGGTGCCAGGCCTTGCGGGCCTGGTCGATTTTCCGGACGCCGTCGTCCGCTGCCCCAGTCGCGTGGAACACCGCAAGGGCTGCTCCGCTTCTAACCGCGGCATCCACTTTCGAGGATCCACTGACGAACTGGCCGGCTTTCCGCGCCATGTTCATCATCTGCATCAGTTGCGCCGCGAGCAGCCGATCGACACTCGCGCCGAGATCGTCCGCCGCCTTTACATCCGTCTTCAGGGCACGGGCGAAGAGCTTCTTCGCCACTGCCCTGTCGACCAGCGACCGGTCGATCTTCACCCAGCATCCACGTCCCGGAAGCTCGCGCTTCAGGTCGGCGACAACTGTTCCATCGGGAGCGGCGACGAAGCGGATCAGCTCTTCCGGCGATCCGCTCTCGCGCGTCACGATGCACATGCGTCCGTTCACGTCATAACCTGCAAGATCGTCGTCCTCGAGAGGAGCGTCCGGTTCATGCGCGGTCATCATGCTTCTTGTTCGGCTTCGGTGACCTCTTCTTCGGTCCCCTTATCCAGGTCCTCTTGCGTGATCCAGCCGGCCGAAAGGCGGGCCTGGACGATCATCTGTTCTGCTTCGACGCGCGACACGTCGAACTTCGAGAACAGGCCCTCGAACTTCTTCGTTTCGCCGTTCTTGCGCTCCGTCCAGCCGACGAGATCGTCGGCAGCACATCCGGCAAAGTCCTCGATCGTCTTGATGGCGTCTTCGCCGAGCGCCACCATCATCTGGGCGGTCATGCCGTTGATTTCACGCAGTTCGTCCTGAACACCGAGCGCCTTGCGCTTCTCGTCCATCTCGGCTTCGAGACGCTCGAGGAATTCGCGGGCGCGCTGCTGGATTTCCTGCGCCGTTTCCTCGTCGAAACCGTCGATCGAAGAGATTTCGTCGAGATCGACATAAGCCAGTTCTTCAACCGCGGCAAAACCTTCCGAAGCCAGAACCTGGCCGACCATCTCGTCGACATCGAGCGAATCCATGAACAGGTTGGTGCGCTCGTTGAATTCCTTCTGGCGGCGTTCCGATTCCTCGGCCTCCGTCATGATGTCGATATCCCAGCCGGTCAGCTGCGAGGCGAGGCGGACGTTCTGGCCGCGACGGCCGATCGCAAGCGACAGCTGCTCGTCGGGAACGACGACTTCGATACGCTCTGCATCCTCATCGAGAACGACCTTGGCGACTTCGGCCGGCTGCAGGGCGTTGACGACGAAAGTCGCCGGGTCCTGCGACCACGGAATGATGTCGATCTTCTCGCCCTGGAGCTCGCCGACGACGGCCTGAACGCGCGAGCCGCGCATACCGACGCAGGCGCCAACCGGATCGATCGAGCTGTCGTTCGAGATCACCGCAATCTTGGCGCGCGAACCCGGATCGCGGGCGACCGACTTCACCTGGATGATGCCGTCGTAAATCTCCGGCACTTCCATGGTGAAGAGTTTCACCATGAACTGCGGATGCGTGCGCGACAGGAAGATCTGCGGACCGCGCTGCTCGCGACGGACATCATAGACGTAGGCACGGACGCGGTCGCCATAGCGGACGTTTTCGCGCGGGATCATTTCGTCACGGCGGATGATGCCTTCGCCACGGCCGAGATCGACGATGACGTTGCCGTATTCAACGCGCTTGACGGTACCGTTGACGATTTCGCCGACGCGATCCTTGAATTCGTCGAACTGGCGGTCACGCTCGGCTTCACGCACCTTCTGCACGATCACCTGCTTGGCGGACTGTGCGGCGATACGGCCGAAATCCATCGGCGGCAGCGGATCGGCGATGAAGTCGCCGAGTGCGGCGTCTGGGTTGCGGTCGCGGGCAAGCTCCAGCGGGATCTGCGTCGAATAATCCTCGGCCTTCTCGACGACTTCAAGCAGGCGCTGCAGACGGATTTCGCCGGTCTTCGGATTGATGTCGGCCCGGATGTTGGACTCGGTGCCGTAACGGGAGCGTGCCGCCTTCTGGATGGCATCGGCCATTGCGGCCAGCACGATCTCGCGGTCGATGACTTTTTCGCGCGCCACTGCATCTGCGATCTGCAGAAGTTCGAGCCGGTTCGCACTGACTGCCATTGTCTTGTTTCTCCGTCTTTACTCGCCGGGTTCCCGTCCCTAGAGCGGTCTGTTGATCGGTTATTCTTCGTCTTCTGCTTCGTTCTGGTTGGCGGCCTGGGCTTTCGCCAGCTTGTCGGCGCGCAACGCATCGCGGATCAGGTCGTCGGTCAGAATGAGCTTCGCATCGCTAAGCGCCGTGAAGGGAATGGTGACCTTCTGCTCTTCCCCATAGGCAACCTGGTCACGCTCGAGCGTGAAACCATCTGCGCCTGCTTCGACGATCTTGCCGCGGAAGCGCTTGCGATTGTCGATCAAGATCGACGTCTCGCATTTTACAAGGTGGCCCTGCCAGCGGACGAAATCGGATTTCCGCACCATCGGACGGTCGATGCCGGGCGAAGACACTTCCAGATGATACTCTTTATCGATCGGATCTTCCACATCGAGGACGGGAGAAATCGCCATCGAGACTTCTTCGCAATCCTGAACCGACATCGTGCCGTCGTTGCGTTCGGCCATAACCTGCATCGTCGCGCCGTTCTGGTTCAGCATTCGGACGCGGATAAGCCTAAAGCCGATGCCGACGAGAACGGGTTCGATGATATCGGCAAGACGCTGGTCGAGCCCTGTTTCGGTAATCAGCCGCGGCTCAAGTTCGTTGTCTGCGTTTGTCATGTCCGACAAGCGGTGCGCTCCTCGCAATTTCATGCTGTTTAAGCGATCGCGGTAATAAAAAAGAGCGGGTCCTTGCGGCCCACTCTTCATCAAGCGATCAAGAATTTGAGAGGCATATAGTCGGGTTTTTCCGAAATTGCAAGGTCTGCGACCGATTCGGCCAATTCGCTTCCGGCGACGTGAACAGGCCTATGGCCAGCGCCGGTCTTGCGCATATATTGCCGTTGGCGCGCAATAACAAAAGCGGGAGAAATCGTGGCCTACACTTCGTCGACATTGGCGCCTTTGCGCCACGATACCTACCGCACCATCTGGTTTGCGAGCCTTTCTTCGAATTTCGGCGGCCTGATCCAGGCGGTCGGCGCCGCCTGGATGATGACGACGATCACCGCCTCGGAGGACATGGTCGCACTGGTGCAGACCTCGACGGCGCTGCCGATCATGCTGTTTTCGCTGATATCGGGCGCTCTGGCCGACAATTATGACCGCCGCCGGGTCATGCTGACGGCGCAGTGCATGATGCTCACCGTCTCGGCGCTGCTGACGGCCTCAGCCCTTCTCGGCTGGATCACGCCCTGGCTGCTGCTCTTCTTCACCTTCCTGATCGGCTGCGGCACCGCGCTCAACAATCCCTCCTGGCAGGCCTCGGTCGGCGACATGGTGCCGCGCGCCGATCTGCCGGCCGCGGTCACGCTGAACAGCATGGGTTTCAACATCACCCGCAGCGTCGGCCCGGCAATCGGCGGCGTCATCGTGGCGGCTGCCGGTGCGGCCGCGGCCTTCGCGGTGAACACGCTGAGTTACCTCGCCTTGATCTATGCCCTGCTGCGCTGGCGGCCAGCCGCGCCCGTCTCGACCCTGCCGCGGGAGGCACTCGGCAGCGCCATCTTCGCCGGCCTGCGTTATGTCTCGATGTCGCCCAATCTCGAAAAGGTCCTCGTCAGAGGACTGCTCTTCGGCATCGGCGCCAGCTCGATCCTGGCGCTGCTGCCGGTCGTCGCCCTCGATCTCGTTGCCGGCGGGCCGCTGACCTATGGTTTCATGCTCGGCGCCTTCGGCATCGGCGCGATCGGCGGCGCGGTGCTGAATGCCAGGCTTCGCGAGGTGCTTTCCAGCGAGATAATCATCCGCCTCTCCTTTGCCGGCTTTGCGCTGAGTGCTGTCATCGCAGCCTTCAGCCCGAGTGCCGTCCTCACCTCTGCCGGGCTGCTCGTCTCCGGCGCCTGCTGGGTCTCCGCACTTTCGCTCTTCAACACCATCGTTCAGCTTTCGACGCCGCGCTGGGTGGTCGGCCGTGCGTTGTCGCTTTATCAGACCGTCACCTTCGGTGGCATTGCCGGCGGCAGCTGGCTGTGGGGCGTCGCCGCCGATCGCTATGGCGTCGCCGATGCGCTGCTGATGTCATCCGTCGTCATGCTGCTCGGCATCGCCATCGGCCTGCGTTTTTCGATGCCGGCCTTCGCCTCGCTCAATCTCGACCCGCTGAACCGCTTCACCGAGCCGGCTCTCAGTCTCGATATCACGCCACGCAGCGGGCCGATCGTCATCCAGGTCGATTACGAGATTGCCGATGAGGACCTTGCCGAGTTCATGGAATTGATGGGCGAGCGCCGCCGTATCCGCATCCGCGACGGCGCCCGCAACTGGGCGCTGATGCGTGATCTCGAAAACCCCAGCCTTTGGACGGAAACCTACCACACGCCAACCTGGGTCGAATATATAAGACACAACCAGCGGCGCACGCAGGCCGATGCCGAAAACACCGACAGGCTTCGTGCGCTTCACCGCGGCGAAGGTCCGCTGCATGTCCACCGGATGATCGAACGCCAGGCCATTCCACCGGGTGACGACGTCTTCCACAAGGCGCCGATCGATCTGCATCATTGAGACCAGCTATGCATAGATCAAGCATGTACAAATTCAGGCTCGCCCGCCCGTCCGATCTTGCTGCCATCGTCCGGCTTCTGGCCGATGACGATCTCGGCGGCACCAGGGAGATCGTTTCGGATCCCGTCGACGCGCGTTATCTCTCGGCCTTCGCGGCGATCGAGGCGGACGCCAATCAGCTTCTGGCCGTCGCAACCGATGCGGCCGATCGGGTCGTCGGCTGCCTGCAGCTGAGTTTTGTTCCCAGTCTTTCGAGGACGGGCATGTGGCGCGGCCAGATCGAAAGCGTGCGTGTCGCAAGCGATCTTCGCGGTTCAGGCCTCGGCTCGCACTTCATCGAATGGGCGATCGCCCAATGCGCAGAGCGTGGCTGTGGCCTCGTGCAGCTGACATCGGACAAGACGCGGGGGGATGCGATCCGCTTCTACGAGAAGCTCGGTTTCGTCGCCAGCCATGAAGGTTTGAAACGCAATATCTAAAGCCGGTTACTTCAGCTTGCCCTTCATCGTGGCCTCCGGAAAACATGTCGGCTTCATGCCGTTCTTTGCCTGCCACTGGCCGATCGAGCGCCGCGTCTTGTAGCCCGGCAGGCCGTCGGAACCGCCGACATCGTAGCCCTGCCGTTCCAGCGCCTTCTGCATGGCGGCGACGTCGGAGCGCAGCATCTTGCCGACATCGCCCCATCTGCCCTGGAAGGCGCCGCCATTATAGGCGATGCGGTCGGCCAGATTGCCGATATAGAGCGCGTAGAGATCGGAATTATTATATTCCTTGATGATGTAGAAATTCGGGGTGACGATGAATTCCGGTCCGTCGCGGCCGGCCGGTACCAGCATCATGCCCTCAGCCTTCATCTCGCCGGAGGGAAACCCCTTGCCGGAGATGCGGTCGATGCCGAGCGAGGCCCAGTGCGACAGCGGCTTTGCCAGATCGGGTCCCTCCTGTGCGCAGGAGACCGCCTCCGGTATCGACACCTCGAAGCCCCAGTCGCGGCCGCGCTGCCAGCCTTTTTTGACCAGGTAATTGGCGATCGAGGCGAGCGTATCCGGCACCGAGGTCCAGATATTGCGGTGACCGTCGCCATCGAAATCCACCGCATATTTCAGATAGCTGGTCGGCATGAATTGCGGCTGGCCGAGTGCGCCCGCCCACGAACCCTTGAAATTGGCAGGTGTGACGTCGCCGCCGTCGAGAATATGGAGTGCGGCCACCAGCTCGGTGCGGAACATCTCCTTGCGCGTCGACATGAAGGCCTTGGTCGCCAGCACCTCGATCGCCGAATTCGGGATCTTCGCCGCACCGAAGCCCGTCTCCCGGCCCCAGATAGCCAGCACGATCGAGCCCGGCACGCCATAGGTCTTTTCGATCCGCTTCAGCGTCGAGCCATATTGGGCGGCAAAGCCGCGTCCCGTTGCGGCAAGCTTCTTCAGTTGGTCTTCGTTGAAATAGGGAGCGGGCGAGGAAAACTCGGCCTGCGTCTGCTTCTGTTCCTTCGGCGGTGGGAAGCCCGGCGGAGCGAGATCGGGCAGGCTCCAGTTCAGCGTGATGCCAGAGAAAGCGGCTTGAAAGACCTTCTCCGAAATGCCGTTGGCCTTCGCCTCCGGCCAGAGGTCGCTCTGCACCCATTTCTCGAACTGCGCCTCGACATCGGCTTTCGAAGAGGCCGCGTAACAGGAGAGGGGCAAGAGAGCTGCCGCCAACGCGAGTGCGAATATCCCCGTGCTCTTCGGCATAGACAATCCTCTCATATCACCGTCCGCGCCCGAAGTGCCGCCGCAAGCGTGCCCTCGTCGAGATAGTCGAGTTCGCCGCCGACCGGCACGCCATGCGCCAGCCGTGTGATCTTCACGTCGAGCCCCTGCAACTGATCGGTGATGTAATGCGCCGTCGTCTGTCCCTCGACCGTGGCGTTGACCGCGATGATCAGTTCCCGGATGCCGCCTTCGCCGACCCGGTCGATCAGGCCGCGAATATTGAGATCGTCAGGACCGACCCCGTCGAGCGGTGACAGCGTGCCGCCGAGCACATGATAGGCGGCGTTCATCGCGCCTGCCCGCTCCAGCGCCCAGAGATCCGATACGTCCTCGACGACAATGATGACGGATTGATCGCGTTGCGTGTCGGTGCAGACAATGCAGGGATCGACCGTATCGACATTGCCGCAGCGCGAGCAGATCTTCACCTTGTCATAGGCCTCGCCCATCGCATTCGACAGCGGGCCGAGCAGCTGGTCCTTCTTCTTGATCAGATGCAGTGCCGCCCGGCGCGCCGAGCGCGGCCCGAGGCCCGGCACCTTCGCCAGAAGCTGGATGAGTTTTTCGATTTCGGGGCCGGTGACTCGTTTTGCCATGCGCCGTTCTTAGCTGATATGGAACGGAAACGGAATCGCGGAAGGATTGCCCGTCTCATGAAAATCCTGGCCTTGTGCACCGGCAATCCCGAAAGACTGCCCGGCAAGAGCTACAAGACCGGCATCTTCAAACATGCCGTCAATGGCGCCGTGGTGATCGACGCCGAAGGTCTTGTCGGCGATGCGATCTGCAACCGCAAACACCATGGCGGCGTCGACCAGGCTGTGTATGTCGAGGGATCGCTGACACTCGACTGGTGGAGCAGGGAGCTCGGCAGGCCTTATGAGCCGGGCACTTTCGGCGAGAACATGGTGATATCGCATCTCGACAATCGCGACGTCGCAGTCGGCGACCGATTCGTCGCCGGCGATTTCGTCCTCGAAGTCACGTCATGCCGCATTCCCTGCGCCACCTTCGCCGCCAGGATGGCCGATCCGAGATTCGTCGCGCGCTACGCCGCCGCCGCCCGTCCCGGCATCTATTGCCGCGTCATCAAAGGCGGTGTGGCCGAGGCCGGAATGCCAGTCGACCATCGACTCTTTACGGGGGAGAAGGTGACGATGCCGGAGCTGATGAAAACTTTCGGCCGGAGGCTTTCTGAGGCGGACCGGGCGCGATATCTCGCCTCACCGATCCACTACAAGCTTCGAGCGTTGTTGGAAGCCGGCCGCTGACCACCGGGCATACGTGGCGTATAGATCAAAACGGCAGCTTGAAGCCGGGCGGGATCGGCAGACCGGCCGTCAGGGCCTTGGTCTTCTCGGCGGCCAGCGCCTCGGCCTTGTCCTTGGCGTCCTTGTGAGCGGCGACGATCAGGTCCTCGAGGATCTCAACATCGTCTTCTTTGAACAGCGACGGATCGATCTTCAGGCTCTTCAGCTCACCCTTGCCCGATATGACGACGGCGACGAGCCCGCCGCCCGCCTTGCCTTCGGCCGTGAGCTCGGCGATCTCCGCCTGCATCTGCTCCATCTTGGCCTGCATTTCCTTGACTTTGCCCATCATGCCCATGATGTCGCGCATCGTCTCGCTCCTTGTTGAAACTTTAGAATTCTATGTCGTCGCCGGGCAGGATGTCACCTTCCTCGGATTCGGCGGCGGCCGGCGGCGTCGCCTCGCCTTCCTCCTCCGGTTCGGGCGCCCGGACGCGCACGTCGATGATCTTGGCACCCGGAAAATGCGCAAGGATTGCCGCCACGTCAGGGTCCTGGCGCGCGTCGATCACATGCTGTTCCCGGGTCCTGGCCTCCGCTTCGACAAGCGTCGGCTGGCCCTCGTCGCGGCTGAGGCTGACGATCCAGTGGATGCCGGTCCATTCCTTCAGCTTGACGGCAAGCTCGTTGAGCAGCGTCGTCGGCGCACCGGGAGCCAGGCTGACGTCGAGCCGGCCGGCTTCGATCCGCACGGGGCGCAGGAAGGTGCGCACCATCGCCTTCAGCTTCGGATCGCGTTTCTCGGTGGCGAGGTTGACGATATCATTGACCGTATTGACCGGGACGAGCGGCTTTAGGGCTTCCGCCGGTTTTGGCTCGATCCGCCCGACAGACATGGTCTCGGGCTGGCTGCTCGGCACGGCACGCAGCATCGCCACCGGCGCCGAAGGCTGTGGCGGGCTCGGTGCGGTTTCCGCGGCGCGCGCCGCGACACTATTCTGATAGGAAACCCGTGTCCCGTTGCCGCCGCCATTGCCGGACGGCGGAGCCGCGGGCCGCGGGCCGGCATTGTCGCCGGAAAATTCGGCAAGCCGCCGCGCCGCATCCTCGGGCGCCGGCAGATGCGCGGCATGTGCAAGCCGGATCAACACCATCTCGGCGGCCCCTGCCGTCCGCGACGAGCCTTCCGTTTCCGGAATGCCCTTGAGCAGCATCTGCCAGATGCGCGACAGCGTCGTCACCGCAACGCCCTTGGCGAATTCCGCCGCCTTGGTGCGCTCGACCTCGCTGAGCGAAGGATCGTTTGCCGCATCCGGCACATATTTCAGCCGCGTCACCAGATGGGTGAAATCGGCAAGATCGGTCAGCACCACCACCGGATTGGCGCCGGCTTCGTATTGGTTCTGGAACTCGCCGAGCGCGGCGGCCACATCGCCTTTGACGATATGCTGGAAGAGATCGACGATCCGGGCGCGATCGGCAAGGCCGAGCATGCCGCGCACGGCTTCGGCCTGCACGACGCCTGCGCCATGGGCGATCGCCTGGTCGAGCAGCGACAGGCCGTCGCGCGCCGAACCTTCGGCAGCACGCGCGATCATCGCCAGCGCATCGGCTTCCGCCTCGATGCCCTCCTTGGCGGCGATCGTCGTGAACAGCCCGACGAGATCTGAGGCGCTGATACGGCGCAGGTCGAAGCGCTGGCAGCGCGACAGCACGGTGATCGGAACCTTGCGGATTTCGGTAGTGGCGAAGATGAATTTCACATGCTCCGGCGGCTCTTCCAGCGTCTTCAACAGGCCGTTGAAGGCCTGCGTCGACAGCATATGCACTTCGTCGATGATATAGACCTTGTAGCGCGCCGAAACCGGTCGGTACCGCACCTGCTCGATGATCTCGCGGATATCGTCGATACCGGTATGGGAGGCGGCATCCATCTCGATCACGTCGACATGCCGGCCTTCCATGATCGCCTGGCAGTGCTCGCCCGGCGTGCGAAGGTCGATCGTCGGCTTGTCGATTTCCGAGGTCTTGTAGTTCAGCGCCCGCGCCAGGATGCGCGCCGTCGTCGTTTTGCCCACACCGCGCACACCCGTCAGCATGTAGGCTTGCGCGATGCGGCCGGTTTCGAAGGCGTTGGTGAGGGTGCGGACCATCGGCTCCTGGCCGACCATCAAGTCCGTGAAATCCTTGGGGCGGTATTTGCGAGCCAGCACCCGGTATCCGGTGCCCGTCGAGGCGGCATCTTTTGATTGTCGCTCGGTGTCGCTCATCGCCCTGCTTGTCGCCCGGATCGTCGGGCACTTCGTGGAGAGAAGGTGGGAGGCTGGCACGATGACCCGTGCCGGGCTCGTTAGGGCTGCTTCCTTCCGGACCTGACCCGGTTGGCGAGTGGCTCGTCCACCACCAACCTCCCGGATGCACATATCGGCAATATCGTCATCAAAAGCAAGCCAACATGCAAAAAAACTGCTAGTCGTTGGAAAACATGAGGAGAATGCCCTTTGAAAGGTTTCGTGCTCGACCCTCGGCTGGAAAATGACAGCGTCAGCATCATGGTCACCGGTCTCTGCGATCTGCGATTGTCGAGGGATGCCCGCTGGCCCTGGCTCATTCTCGTGCCGCGCCGGGCTGGTATCACCGAAATCTTCGAGCTGACGCCGCTCGACCAGGTGCTGCTTGCCTTCGAGACGGAGCTGGTCGCCAAGGCGCTGAAGGAGATCACCGGCGCGACAAAAATCAATGTCGGGGCTCTTGGCAATATCGTCCGCCAGCTTCATGTTCATATCATTGCCCGCTTCGAAGGCGATGCGAACTGGCCGGGTCCCGTCTGGGGCTTCGGGCGCGCGGAGCCCTACGAGGACGGAAAGAGAGACGAATTTATAGCGAAGCTGCGGGAAGCCCTTTCATCATGAGTCATTCGCTTTTCGATTCGGATGTGCCGCATCCGGAACCCAGCAATCTCACGGCCTTTGCCGCCAACGACCTCAATCGCGATTCCGAACATCGCGATGAACAATCCGTCGAAAAGGCGCTGGCAAAGGAAGGCACCCATATCTTCGCCTTCGCGGGGGATAAGCTGGTGCTGAAGCATGACGGCCAGGTGCTCGACCCGCTCTTTGCCCGCTATGAGCTGCAGGGATTGCAGCCGGATTGGGATGAAACGGTGCTTCTCGGCTACCGCAAGACCGGCGAGCCGCGCCTTGCGGTTCCCGTCGGCATCGATGTCGACGACCTCACCAGCCAGTACAAGCCTGCCGACGGCCGCACGCTGTTTCGCGAAATGCTGATCGACGAAGTGTTGCTCGGCGAATTCGCCCAGGCCGCAAGCCTCATCCGCTGGAACGGCGACAATCGCTTCTGCGGCCGCTGCGGCTCGGCGATGGAGATCCACATCGGCGGCTACAAGCGCGTCTGCGCCGCCTGCGAGCACATGATCTTCCCCCGAACCGACCCCGTGGTCATCATGCTGACGGTCGATGAGCAGCGCGACCTCTGCCTGCTCGGCCGCAGCCCGCATTTCGCGCCCGGCATGTATTCTTGTCTTGCCGGCTTCCTCGAACCCGGCGAGACCATCGAGAACGCCGTGCGTCGCGAAACGCTGGAGGAATCGGGCATCCGCACCGGCCGCATCCGCTACCACGCCTCGCAGCCCTGGCCGATGCCGCATTCGCTGATGATCGGTTGTTACGCCGAGGCGAAATCCACCGAAATCAGCCGCGATGAGACGGAACTGGAGGATTGTCGCTGGTTTACCCGCGAGGAAACGATCGAGATGCTGGAACGCCCGAGCGCGACAGGCAAGGCCTCGCCGCCGAAAGGGGCGATCGCCCACCGCCTGATGCGTGACTGGGTGGAGTGGAAGCGGTAGCGCCATGCCGGTCGCCCGCTCGGAACGGCTGCTGACGCTGCTCCAGACGCTCCGGCGTTACCGGCGGCCGGTGACCGGCTCGGTGCTCGCTGAGGAGACCGGTGTCAGCCTGCGCACGCTCTATCGCGATATTGCCAGCCTGCAGGCCCAGGGCGCGATGATCGAAGGCGAAGCCGGCATCGGTTATGTGCTGAAGCCCGGCTTCATGCTGCCGCCGATGATGTTTTCCGAAGAAGAGCTGGAGGCATTGGTGCTTGGCTCGCGCTGGGTGGCCCGCGCCGCCGAGCCGCGCCTTGCCGGCGCCGGCGCCGACGCGCTGGCCAAGATTGCCGCCGTGCTGCCGGCCGATATGCGCGAGATGATCGATTCGGCAGCACTTTTCGTCGGCCCTAAACGCAGGGACGAGGACAAGGCCGATGTCTCGGCCATCCGCAGGGCGATCCGCCTGGAGCGTATCCTCGAACTGCATTATGGCGACGAGCAGGGCCGTATTTCGCGTCGCCGCGTCTGGCCCTTCGCGCTCGGCTATTTCGAGCATGTGCGCGTCCTCATGGCCTGGTGCGAGCTACGCCAGGATTTTCGCCATTTCCGCACTGACCGCATCATCGATATGGCGTTGCATGAGGGGCGTTATCCGCGCCGCCGCACGGTGCTCCTCAAGGAATGGCGCGAGACACAGGACGTGCCGATGGAGAACTGAACGCTGCTGCCATAAACTGTCAGCAGATGGAGTTATCATCAGTGCCAATCCACCAGGAAGGAGTACTGATCATGGTAACGCCTCCAGCCATTCATTTCACCAACGACCGTTTTGCGGCCGAGTCCTTTGCCGATGTCATTTCGGCCGAGACTTTTGCCGATGTTCGCCAGTCAGCGCCGTCCGGCCTGCTGGACCTGGTCATGAACATTTTCCGATTTCGCAGAGGAGACCGCACCGGCCTCGACCTTGAAGCGACACCGGATTACTTCAAGCGCGACCTCGGCTTCATCGACGGACGCGACCCGCGCTGTGAGGACCGTATTCCGCTCTAAAGCATATCGCGCAAAAGTGTGCAGCGGTTTGCGACAACGACATGCGCGACCGCTTTAGCCGCCCATCCTTATCAACATTCTGCCCGGCGAGAACGGGGCGTTGCGATCGCAACGCCCTCGGTAGTCTGCTGCCATAATCTGTCAGCAGACGAGATCTCTCGCGGCGCCATTCTTAAATAACGGGAGAACCGAAATGACCAGCCCCAATCTCATCATTCTTTACGTCAAGGACCCCGGTGAAAGCGCCAGTTTCTACCGGAACCTGCTCAATCGCGAACCGGCCGTGGAGGCGCCGAATTTCGTCGCTTTTCCGCTTGAGGGTGGCTTCACGCTCGGTCTCTGGCGGCGCAGCAAGGTCGAACCGCAGCCCTCCGCCATCGGCAATCGAGGCGAAGTGGCCTTCATGGTCGAGGGAGAAAATGCTGTCGCCAGACATTATGAGGACTGGCGCCAGCGCGGCCTGCCGATCGCCCAGGAACTGACCGAACTGGATTTTGGTCCGACCTTCGTCGTGCTCGATCCGGATGGGCATCGGCTGCGTGTCTGTGAGCCGGATAAATAATTCAGGCGACTTGTGGGGCTTGCCTTACAGCAGGCCTCGCATCGCATGCCCCTTGTAGACGCCGAGGATGCGGACTTTCTCGGAAAAGAACCGCAGTTCCTCCAACGCCCGGCGCACGTTCGGATCGTTCGGATGGCCTTCGATATCGGCATAAAACTGCGTCGCCACGAATTTTCCGCCGAGCTGGTAGCTTTCGAGCTTCGTCATGTTGATGTTGTTGGTGGCAAAACCGCCGAGCGCCTTGTAGAGCGCGGCCGGAATGTTGCGGACGTTGAAGACGAAGGTGGTGACGACCTTCTCTTCCGCCGAATTCCGCTGCGCCCATTCCTCGTCGCGGGACAGGACGACGAAACGGGTCACATTGTTTTCGGTATCCTCGACATTTTCGGCAATGATCTCGAGCCCGTAGAGATCGGCGGCAAGGCGTGGTGCCAAGGCGGCCATCGAGCGGTCGCCGGTTTCCTTGACGAGTTTTGCCGCCCCTGCCGTATCGCCGGCGATCACCGGTTTCCAGCCGTTGGCGCGAACGATCTTCCGGCACTGGCCGAGCGCGTGGATATGGCTGTGCACCGTGCGGATCTCGTCCTTGGTGACACCGGGCAGCACCATCAGCTGGAAGCGGATCGGCATGAAATATTCGCCGATAATGTGCAGCCGCGACTCCGGCAGCAGATGGTGGATATCGGCGACGCGCCCGGCAATCGTGTTCTCGATCGGGATCATCGCGATATCGGCGTCGCCGTTGTCGACCGCCGTGAACGCATCCTCGAAGGTCTGACAGGGCAGCGGCTCCATGGTCGGAAACATGTCGCGGCTGGCCATATCGGAATTGGCGCCGAATTCGCCCTGGAAGGCGATCCTGTTGGTCTTGATGTTCATGATGGTTCCGTCAGTTCGACTTTGCGGAGAGGATGCGCCGCGCTTTTTCGAGGTCGGCCGGAGTATCGACACCGAGCGGAACCGTGTCAACGATCTCGGCGTCGATGCGCATGCCGGCTTCCAGCGCCCGCAACTGCTCCAGCGATTCGCGCTTTTCGAGCGTCGAAGGACCGAGCGAGACGAACCGTTCGAGCGCTGCCCGCCGATAAGCATAAAGGCCGATATGGTGGTAGAGCGGCCCTTGGCCGTAAGGGGCCGTTGCCCGCGTGAAGTAGAGCGCGTGCAGCCGGGCGTCGGAAATCGGCGAGCCGACGATCTTGACGATGTGCGGCGCGGACTTGTCCTCCTCATTGTCGATTTCGGTTGTCAGCGTTCCGATATCGACCGCCTCGTTCTCGAGAGGGCGCAAAGCCGCGCGCACCGTTTCGGGATCGATCGTCGGCAGATCGCCCTGGACGTTGACGATGATTTTCGCCTTTCCGTCCGGATCGACTTTCTTCAGCGCCTCAAAGATTCGATCAGAACCCGATTGGTGGTCTACGCGGGTCATGACGACTTCGAAGCCGGCGGCGGCGACGGCATCGAACACTCGATCATCGTCGACGGCGACGACAACGCGGCCGATGGCTGCCTCCCTGGCGCGTAGCGCCACCTGGACGATCATCGGCAGGCCGCAAATATCGGCGAGCGGCTTGCCCGGAAGCCGGGTGGAGGCCATGCGCGCCGGGATCAATACGAGCACGCCGTCTAAATTTGAATCACTCATTGTTCGGGCCTTCTATTCCGGGCTGAAAAGTGTCAAAAAGTCTCACGCACAAGACCATTTAGACAGTTGCAACGATCAACCAAAAGACATAGGTTCCGCGCGATTTCAAGATGGTCCGGTTTATGGTCTGCCGGCTGCAAGGGGAGCATTGCAGATGAATTCATACGTCAATACGGCCGTGGGGGCGCTGCTCGGAACGATTTTCGTTCTGATGTCGGTCTCCATCGCGTCCGAAGGGATCTTCCATTCCGAAGCACCGGAAAAGGAAGGTTTCGCGATCGTTGCCGAAGAGGCGCCCGCCGCTGGTGGTGAGGCTGCGCCTGCCGTTGCTGTTCCGATCGCGCAATTGCTCGCTTCTGCAGATGCCAAGGCCGGTGAAACGGTCTTCAAGAAGTGTCAGGCCTGTCATGACGGCACCAAAGGGGGACCGAACAAGGTCGGTCCCAACCTCTTTGGTGTCGTAGATCGCCCGATCGCCTCGCATGAAGGCTTCGCCTATTCCGCTGCCATGAAGGATTTCTCCAAGGGCAGCAGCGAGAAGTGGACTTTCGAATTTCTCAACAAGTTCCTGCTGGCGCCGAAAAAGGACGTTCCGGGCACCGCCATGGGCTTCGCCGGTCTGGCGAAGGATCAGGACCGCGCCAACGTCATTCTTTACCTGCACACGCTCGCCGATTCGCCGGTGCCGCTGCCGGATCCGAACGCCGCGACGCAGTGACGCGGAAGACAATCGCATGACATCGAAGCCCGGCCCGCAAGCCGGGCTTTTCGTTGTGCAGAGAGCCGCTTAAAGCATGTCGCGCAAAACTGCGCAGCGGTTTTGCGCTAACGACATTTCGACGCGCTTTAGGCGCCGAGGAAATAGGCCCAGAGCGAGACCGTGATGGCGCCGAGCGCCGTCGTCACCGTGATTGTCGAGGCGGCGAGGCTGTGACCGACGCCGAAGCGATTGGCAATCAGCCAGGCGTTGACGCCTGTCGGGACGGAGGAAGTCAGCACGATCGCTGCCGTCCATTCGGGACTGAGACCGAGGAGATGGCTCGCCGCCCACACGCAGCCGGGCAGCAACAGCAGCTTCAAGGTCGAGGTGACGCTGGCGATGCCGAGATTGCCGGAGACGCCGTATCTCTCCAGCGCCATGCCAAGCGATATCAGCGCCGCCGGACCGGCAATGCCGGCGATCTGCCCGACGACCGTTGCCACCGTCGTCGGCATGGTGAGACCGGAAAGGTGCATTGCCATGCCGGCCGCAAGCCCGATCACCAGCGGGTTGCGCACGAGATTGACCGCGATCTGGCGAAGCACGAGCACCATGCTGCGATCGCTTTTGCCGGCGATCTTGCGCTCGGCATGCTCCATCAGGACCGTGCCGGCGACCATCATCACCGGCAGATGCACGGCAAGCAGGATCGACAGCGCCACCAGCCCTTCGTCGCCGACGGTTCGCTCGACCAGCGGCAGGCCGATGAAAATATTGTTGGCGAAGGCCGAGGAAACGCCGGCCAGCACGCCGATCCGTTCGTCGCGGCCGAAGAGGCGTGTGGCCGCGATATGGCCGGCCGTCCAGGTTATGGCAACGCCGGAAAAATAGACGATCCAGAGTCGGAAGGGCGAGGCGCCATGAAAATCCGCCTCGGCGATGGTGCGGAAGAGCAGAAGCGGCACGGCGATCTTAAAGACGAATTCGCTGAGCGCTTCGCCGACATTCGACGCCATCAATCCGCTGCGGACGATCACCCAGCCGATGAGAATCAGGATGAAGATGGGAAGGACGTCGAGAATGATGGCTGACATGGGGGAGGCTGCTCTGCGCGGGGGAGTATTCGACGTCTACAGCGCCGCGCGTCTTTTCGAGCCGCGCAAAGGACGCTGTAGCACTTTGAATTGCTGCATAATTTTTTCCTTAAATCGATTCCGATTTAAGGAATTATGCAGTAGCAGCAAACCGCTTGGATTGAAAAGGCAATCGCCGTCCAATCAGGCGCATCGGCAAAACAAAAAAAAGCGGGCATAGCCCGCTTTTCCGCTCCGGTCTTGCCGGAAACCCGGATCACGAAGCTGCCAGTTCATCCGTGGTCAGCGTCGCGCCGGTAAGATCGAAGGGATCATCCCTCGTGCGCCCGGCTGCAACTGAAAGCTGCTCATGCCGGTCTTCTTGCGAGTATTTCTAGATTTGGAAGATGACAGGGACATGACGAATAGGCGGCACTTTTGCGAAGAAATAGATGCGCCATCCACCATTTATCCTTCCAAACCGCGGAAATTTCGCTAAGACCAAACCCCGGCTATCACAAAATCCGGGACCCCCCATTTCATGACAAGATTCGATGTTCTGACAGTCGGCAACGCAATCGTGGATATCATTGCCCGTTGCGACGACCAGTTCCTCATTGACAACCAGATCACCAAGGCGGCGATGAACCTCATCGATGCCGAACGCGCTGAACTCTTGTACTCGCGCATGGGACCGGCGCTCGAAGCCTCCGGCGGCAGCGCCGGCAACACGGCGGCCGGCGTGGCTAACCTCGGCGGCAAAGCTGCCTATTTCGGCAATGTCGCCGAAGATCAGCTCGGTGATATCTTCGCGCACGACATCCGCGCCCAGGGCGTCCACTACCAGACCCGGCCCAAGGGCACCTTCCCGCCGACGGCACGTTCGATGATCTTCGTCACCGAGGATGGCGAGCGCTCGATGAACACCTATCTGGGCGCTTGCGTCGAGCTCGGCCCGGAAGACGTCGAGACCGACGTCGTGGCCAACGCCAAGGTCACCTATTTCGAAGGTTATCTCTGGGATCCGCCGCGCGCCAAGGAAGCGATCCTCGATTGTGCCCGCATCGCCCATGAAAACGGCCGCGAAGTGTCGATGACGCTGTCCGACAGTTTCTGCGTCGACCGCTATCGCGGCGAATTCCTCGATCTGATGCGCTCCGGCAAGGTCGATATCGTCTTCGCCAATCGCCAGGAAGCGCTGTCGCTCTACGAGACCGACGATTTCGAGGAGGCGCTGAACAGGATCGCCGCCGATTGCAAAATCGCCGCTGTGACGATGAGCGAGAATGGTGCCGTCATCCTGAAGGGCCGTGAGCGTTTTTACGTCGATGCGATCCGGATCAAGGAAGTTGTGGATACGACGGGTGCCGGCGATTTGTTCGCCTCTGGCTTCCTCTATGGCTACACCCAGGGACGTTCTTTGGAAGATTGCGGCAAGCTCGGTTGCCTGGCTGCCGGCATCGTCATCCAGCAGATCGGCCCGCGCCCGATGACCTCGCTTTCCGAGGCAGCCAAACGGGCAGGGCTTATTTGAAGGCTTCACCAGGATAGGCGCCCCAGATCTCCGACTGCGCCACCCAGCCCGAGGCGCCGTCGGTTTCGGCGCGGCACCAGTCGCCGTTGCATTCGCCAATGGTGATCATCACGCCGGGTTCTAGCTTGGCAACGATCGAGGCAGAGGGCTGCGCCTCGCGGCGCAGATTGACATAGACGCCTTTGCCCTTGGTCTTCATCCACGGGGCGGCAATCGCCGCGCGCTGGCCGGACAACAGTGACTGGTTGACCCAGCCTTCGGTGCCGTCAGCATCACGGATGCGGCGCCAGTTGTCGTATTCCTGGATGATCTCCACCGGCAGGCCGGATTTCAGGTACATCCACGAAACGGCGTAATCCGTTCCCGGACCGATGCGCAGGTTGACGCGCTTGGATTTCAGCGTGACGAAGCGCGGCAACGGCAGTCCGCTTGGCCCCTTGGCCGCCTGCGCATGGGCGAATTCGACACTTCCCATGGATGCGGCCAGTGCGATGGCAAGGGCGAGGCAGGACTTCAGGACTTTGCTGCTCATGGAAGTTTCCGTTTGCTCGAATTCGCGGGCAGGCCCGGCCTGCTCGCGGTCCGGGCTTTGACATTCCCCGGCTGCACCGCGAGTTTTGTTTGTCTTCGCGTGCGGGTCTGGTAGAAAATGCCCGGAATGGGAAAATTATCACCCCTCTTGGTTAAAGACCTCTGAACAAGGCACCACAGGCAGCCATGACAGCGAAGAAAAAACCGAAGGTCTACATCACCCGCAAGCTGCCGGATGCCGTCGAAACCCGCATGCGAGAACTCTTCGACGCCGAGCTGAACATCGACGACGCGCCGCGTTCCGTTCCCGAGCTTATCGCCGCGGTCAAGACCGCCGACGTGCTGGTGCCGACCGTCACCGATCGCATCGACGCGGCGTTGATCGAGCAGGCGGGACCGCAGATGAAGCTGATTGCAAGCTTCTCCAATGGCACCGATCACATCGACGTCGAGGCGGCGGCGCGCAAGGGCATCACCGTCACCAACACGCCGAACGTCCTGACCGAAGACACCGCCGATATGACCATGGCGCTGATTCTCGCAGTTCCGAGAAGGCTCGGCGAAGGTGCGCGCGTGCTGACCGACAAGCCGGGTGAATGGGCAGGCTGGTCCCCCACCTGGATGCTCGGCCGGCGCATTCACGGCAAGCGAATCGGCATCGTCGGCATGGGCCGCATCGGCACGGCGGTGGCCCGCCGCGCCAAGGCTTTCGGCCTGTCGATCCACTATCACAACCGCAAGCGCGTCAATCCGGCCGTTGAGGACGAACTGGAGGCGACCTATTGGGAAAGCCTCGACCAGATGCTCGCCCGCGTCGACATCGTTTCGATCAATTGTCCGTCGACGCCGGCGACCTTCCACCTGATCTCGGCCCGCCGTCTGGCGCTGCTGCAGCCGACGGCCTATCTCGTCAACACCGCGCGCGGCGACGTGGTCGACGAAGCTGCGCTGATCAAATGCCTGAGGGAGGGCCGGATCGCCGGCGCCGGCCTCGACGTCTTCGAGAACGAGCCTGCCGTCAATCCGAAGTTGGTCAAGCTCGCCAATGAGGGCAAGGTCGTGCTGCTGCCGCATATGAGCTCGGCGACGATCGAAGGCCGCATCGACATGGGCGACAAGGTCATCATCAACATCCGCACCTTCATCGACGGTCACAGGCCGCCGAACCGCGTGCTGCCGGGTCGTTGAAGAACGCTGTAAATCAGGCGACTTAGATTGGAGGCGCAAGGACCTTGCGCATCTCGACGAATGTCGTCCTGGCAAAGCCGGGATGCGCCTTTTCGGCGGTTCTGGAAAATCCACAGGCGGCAAAGACGGCGTGATTGTCGGTGAGTTCGATCCGCGTTTCCAGCCTCAAAGCGGGAAGACCGAGCGCCGCAGCCGTTTCCTCGGCAATCGCCAGCAGCCGCTTGCCGAGGCCCTTGCCCTGCATCTCAGGCAGGACGGCGAGCTTGCCGACATAGAGACAATCGGCCTCCGGCCGCAGGAAGAGGCAGCCGATCAGCTTTTCGCCGTCGATGGCGACATGGCCGATCTCGGCCCTGGCCTTTTCGGCCAGTGACTCCGTCGTCAGCTTGAGCGCCGAAGATGGCGGGTCGATCCTGCCGTTCATCGAGGCGAAGGCGGAAAGGACGAGCGTCAGCAGTTCGTCCCAGCGCGTGAAGCTATGATCAAGACGAATAATCGTCATCCGGCTGGTCTTTGTGTTGTACGGCGTCGTTTGTAGCGAACAGTGTCGAAGCGGGCCGAGAGCGCGTCGTAGAGCAGCAACCGTCCGACCAGCGGTTCGCCGGTGCCGGTGACGAGCTTGATCGCCTCCATCGCCATCATCGTGCCGATGACGCCTGTGAGCGCGCCGATGATGCCGGCCTCGGCGCAAGAGGGAATCAGACCCGCCGGCGGCGCTTCCGGAAACAGGTCGCGATATCTAGGGTTGGACGTTCCGTCCTCAGCCGTCTCATAGGGCTTGAGAACCGTCAGCGAACCATCGAAACGCCCGACGGCGCCGCTGACGAGCGGGATGCGCGCTTCTTCCGCCGCATCGGCGGCGGCATAACGCGTGTCGAAATTGTCGGAGCCATCGATCAGCAGATCGAAGCCGGAGAGCTGACGGCGGGCGGCCTCCGGGGAAAAGCGTTCCTCGAAGCGGATCAGTCGGACATGCGGATTGAGCCTGGCGATGGCGAAGGCGGCGCTCTCCGTCTTCAGCTCGCCGATCGTGCCGGAATCATGGATCACCTGGCGCTGCAGGTTCGACAGCGACACCCGGTCGTCGTCGACGATACCGAGCGTGCCGACGCCGGCTGCGGCCAGATATTGCAGGACCGGTGCACCGAGGCCGCCGGCGCCGATCACCAGAACGCGGGCGGCTTTCAGTTTCTGCTGGCCGGCGCCGCCGATCTCGGGGAGCAGGATGTGGCGGTGATACCGCGCTATTTCTTCCGGGCTGAGCGGTTCCATGGCGCCGATGTTATCATGACGCCCGACGCCGGGAAAAGCCGCCTCCGTCATTCGAACACTCTTCCGTCGGAAACCGTGAAAAACTGCGCCCTGTCGCCGAGTGCTGAAAACATCGCGCGATCCGTTCCGGTCATGAAGGCCTGACCGCCGAGCCCGTCGATAAGGTCAAACAGCGCGGCGCGTCTGTTCTCGTCGAGATGCGCTGCGATCTCGTCGAGCAGCAGGATCGGCGCATGGCCGGTGAGATTGCCGACGAGCCGCGCATGCGCAAGCACCAGGCCGACAAGCAGCGCTTTCTGCTCGCCGGTGGAGCAACGCTCCGCCTCCATCGCCTTTTCGCGGTGATGCACGATGAGGTCGGCCCGGTGCGGCCCCTCGAGCGTGCGTCCAGCGCCGGCATCGCGGTAGCGGCTCTCTGCCAGCATCGCCGCGTAGTCATCTTCGAGGTCGACCGAGGGGCGCGAGAACTGACCGTCCATGAAGCCCGAGAGCTGCAGCGATGCCGAAGGGAAGGGCGAGCTCTCCCGTGTTTCCTCGATCAGCCGGGTCAGGAGGCCGAGCATCTCCTGCCGGGCGAGCGCCATGGCGATACCGAGGCTTGCCATCTGCTCCTCGATGCCGGCAAGCCAGGACGGATCGAAGCGGCCTTCGTCCAGCAATTTGTTGCGGCTGCGCATGGCGCGCTCGAAATCGCTGGCGCGGCGGCCATGAGCGGGATCGAGTGACAGCACCAGCCGGTCGAGAAAGCGGCGTCGGTCGGAAGAGGCGCCGGTAAAGAGCCCGTCCATCGCCGGTGTCAGCCAGAGAAGGCGCAGATGGTCGGTCAGTTCGTCCGCAGTCTTTGCCGTCGTGCCATTGATGCGCAGCCTGCGGGCGATGGTCTCCTCGCTCGTTTCGATGCCGGTGCCGATCTCGACGTCACCCTCCATGCCGTCGAGCGCGGCGAAGATCGAAAAGCCACCGGCGGCGCCGACGCGGGTGATATCGCCATAAGCCGCGCGGCGCAGGCCGCGGCCAGGCGAAAGCAGGGAGACGGCCTCCATGAGATTGGTCTTGCCGGCGCCGTTATCTCCCGTCAGTACGGCATGCCGACCGTCAAGGGTAAGGGCCGCCGCCGCATAGTTGCGGAAGTCTGTCAGCTTCAGACGGGAAAGAGAAACCTTGTGCGGCATCGAATGTCCGGAATCGTAAAGCGTGACAGCTAAGCCGAAGCGGCGCTGATGGCAAGGCTGGCAGCTTTTTGGCCGTGGGATCGTACCGTCGGTGCTGCCGCAAGTCAGGGACGCGGCGGCTGGCGCCACCCAGGACATATATTCCAGAGATCCCGTGACCGAAGTCCTGGTGTCCGACATCTTCCCGGTGTAACGGCAGCCATGACACTTTCGAAATTCTGCTAAAAATACAACCACCGGAGATGGTCTGACATCGCCAAGCCGATACTGTCGACAGTTATTGTCAATGCCTCCCAGCTCCGGATATTCAGGGTTTGCTGCCATCCTTTAAGGCTATTGACGTAACGTAAAGCCCAAAAAAAGTCGGTTGAATTTTGCAACTGCAGGGTTGAGTTATCTGGTGCAGACGATATGGTAAACGGAACGTTTATGTATAAGAGAGTGATGAAGTGCCAGATCCGGTTGATATTATCGTCGGTCGCAACGTCAGACAGTTTCGCGCCCTTCGCCGTGTTTCCCAACTTGAGCTTGGCGAAGCACTCGGACTGACTTTCCAGCAGATCCAGAAATACGAAAAGGGAACGAACCGCGTTTCCGCCAGCAAGCTGCATCAGATCGCGGTTTTTCTCGACGTTGAGATCTCTGCTCTTTTCGAGGGCGCCGGCATGTCACCATTCGGCAGCCGTGTCGAACTCAGCCCCGACGCCTATGCGCTTGCGCTGAGCTACGACAAGCTGAACTCACCGGCAGGCAAGGAAGCGGTCAAGACCATCGTCACCCTCATGACTGGCGAAGTGGCCGAAACCGCCGCTTGATTCCACGACAGCGCCGGGCATCTTTTCGAGAGCCGCAAGGACGCTCTAGCACTTTGAATTGCTGCATGATTTTATCCCTGCATCGGTTCCGATAAGCTATGCAGCGGGCAATGGATTCCCACCGAAAGCACGACCTGTTCAAGGCCTGGATGATCTCGTACCGATGCGGGTGTACAGCGGTTTTGGAAGGACGGCGTGCCTCAAGGCGAAGACCGGGAAGCAGGTCGCCCGGTTCAGGTTCGATGCCGCGCGCTTCAGTGAATCTCGCATTCGTGCAGCGCCATCAGCAGATCGTCCTGCGTCTGGTGGCCGGCATGATAGAGGTCGATCGCGATGTTGGCGATTGAAAGGCCCTGCTGGCTGCGAAGCTTGATGTTGCGCTCGGCGCACCAGGTGTAGATGGCGCCGGCGAGAACGTCGACGTCTTCGGACTGAGAGGAAAAGGCTGGCGCCATGGTCGATACCCTTGGTTTGGTTGTCCCCCGCTAGAGCGCCGCGCTAAGGACGCTCTATCGCTTTGATTTGGTGCATAACCCCAAAAGGAGATTCCGATCTTCGGAGTTATGCGCTGACCGCAGAGACTGAATTCATTTGGAAAACTTGCAAGCGGCATCATCTGGCTGCGTTAACGCAAGTCGTCTTCCCGTCCGCCGCCGTATCGATCCGGGACAGATTGGCCGGCGCGGGCGGCGAATGTCGCAAGTCGGGATTCCTGGAACAAAAAAACCGGAGACGTTTCCGTCCCCGGCTTTCAAAATAGGCGTGTCGATTGCGGCTCAGCCTTCGAAGAATTCCTTCATGCGGGCAAAGAAGCCCGTCGATTCCGGATTGTTCTCCTTGGAAGAAAGCTGCTCGAATTCCTGAAGCAGTTCGCGTTGCCGCTTGGTGAGCTTTTGCGGCGTCTCGATCTGGATCTGGATGTAGAGGTCGCCCGTCTGCACCGAACGCAGCACCGGCATGCCCTTGCCCTTGAGGCGGAACTGTTTGCCGACCTGCGTGCCCTCAGGCACGGTTACGCGCGACTTGGTGCCGTCAAGCGTCGCTACGTCGAAGGTTCCGCCGAGCGCGGCCGTCGTCATCGAGATCGGAACCGCGCAATAGAGATCGGCTCCGTCGCGCTGGTAGAATTCATGCGGTTTGACCGACAGGAAGATGTAGAGATCGCCCGCTGGTCCGCCGCGGGCGCCGGCTTCGCCTTCGCCCTGCAGCCGGATGCGCGTGCCGTCCTCGATGCCGGCAGGGATGTTGACCGAGAGCGAACGCTCTTCCGTCACCCGGCCCTGGCCGTGGCACTTCGGGCAGGGATCGGGAATGATCTGGCCGCGGCCATGGCAGGTCGGGCAGGTCCGCTCGATCGAGAAGAAGCCCTGTGCCGCGCGCACGCGCCCCGTTCCCTGGCAGGTGCCGCAGTTCTTTGGCTGCGTGCCGGGCTTGGCGCCCGAACCCGTACAGACGTCGCAGGTGATCGAGGTGGGAACGCGGATCTGCGCCGTCTTGCCGGAGAAAGATTCTTCCAGCGTTATTTCCATGTTGTAGCGAAGATCGGCACCACGCTCGCGGCCGCCCGACGAGCGCTGGCGAGCACGCCCACCACCCATCATTTCGCCGAAGATATCCTCGAAGATGTCGGAGAAACCGCCGCCGGCAAATCCGCCGCCACCGCCGCCCATGCCGCCATGCTCGAAAGCCGCATGGCCATAGCGATCATAGGCCGCCCGCTTCTGCGGGTCCTTGAGCATCTCGTAGGCTTCGTTGATTTCCTTGAACTTCCGTTCGGCGTCCTTGTCATCCGGGTTTTTGTCCGGATGAAATTTCATCGCCAGTTTGCGGAAGGCGCTTTTCAGCTCTTTCTCGTCCGCCGACTTGGCTACACCCAGAGTTTCGTAAAAGTCCGCTTTTGCCATTAAGGATTAAACCCCGGAAATGGATTTTCCGGCTGCCATGGTGAGCAGCCGGATCAGGTGTTGAAGCATAACCACGCCGTCGCGGATTACGCGGACTTCTTGCGGTCGTCGTCCTTGATTTCCTCGTAGTCGGCATCGACGACATTGTCGCCGCCTTCCGCGGAGGCATCGCCAGCAGCGCCGCTTTCAGCCTGCTGTGCTTCATAGATCGCCTGGCCGAGCTTCATCGACACTTCCATCAGCGTCTGGGTCTTGGCCTTGATGTCGTCGGCATCGGGCTCCGACGCTTCCGACGCCGTCTTCAGCGCAGCGATCGCATCCGAGATCGCGGTGCGGTCGGCCTCGGAAACCTTGTCACCGTAATCCTTCAGCGACTTTTCCGAGGAATGGATCAGGCTTTCAGCCTGGTTCCGGGCTTCGACGGCCTCGCGGCGCTTCTTGTCTTCGGTGGCATGGGCTTCGGCATCCTTCACCATCTTCTCGATGTCGGCGTCGGAAAGACCGCCGGAAGCCTGGATGCGGATCTGCTGCTCCTTGCCGGTGCCCTTGTCCTTGGCCGAAACCTGCACGATGCCGTTGGCGTCGATGTCGAAGGTGACTTCGATCTGCGGCATGCCGCGCGGCGACGGTGGCAGACCAACGAGGTCGAACTGGCCGAGCAGCTTGTTGTCGGCAGCCATTTCACGCTCGCCCTGCGAAACGCGGATGGTCACGGCCTGCTGGTTGTCTTCGGCGGTCGAGAAGGTCTGGCTCTTCTTCGTCGGGATCGTCGTGTTGCGTTCGATCAGGCGGGTGAAGACACCACCGAGGGTCTCGATGCCGASCGACAGCGGCGTCACGTCGAGGAGCAGGACATCCTTGACGTCGCCCTGCAGAACGCCGGCCTGGATGGCAGCACCAAGCGCCACCACTTCATCCGGGTTGACGCCCTTATGCGGCTCCTTGCCGAACAGCTGCTTGACGACTTCCTGTACCTTCGGCATGCGGCTCATGCCACCGACGAGAACCACTTCGTCGATTTCGGCAGCGGTGACACCGGCATCCTTGAGCGCTGCCTTGCACGGCGCGATCGTGCGCTGGACGAGATCGTCGACCAGGCTCTCGAGCTTGGCGCGGGTCAGCTTCAGCGTCAGATGCTTCGGGCCGGAGGCGTCGGCCGTGATGAACGGCAGGTTGATTTCGGTCTGCTGCGAGGACGAAAGCTCGATCTTTGCCTTTTCCGCAGCTTCCTTGAGGCGCTGCAGGGCAAGCTTGTCGTTCTTCAGGTCGATGCCGTTGTCCCTCTTGAACTCGGCAACGAGATATTCGACGAGACGCATGTCGAAGTCTTCACCGCCGAGGAAAGTATCGCCGTTGGTGGACTTCACTTCGAAGACGCCGTCGCCGATCTCGAGGATCGAAATATCGAAGGTGCCGCCGCCAAGGTCGTAGACGGCAATTGTCTTGCCTTCTTTCTTGTCGAGGCCGTAGGCGAGGGCAGCAGCGGTCGGCTCGTTGATGATGCGCAGAACTTCAAGACCAGCGATGCGGCCGGCATCCTTGGTTGCCTGGCGCTGCGCGTCGTTGAAATAGGCGGGAACGGTGATAACGGCCTTCTCGACCTTTTCGCCGAGATAGGATTCGGCGGTTTCCTTCATCTTCTGAAGGATCATCGCGGAAATCTGTGCGGGCGAATAGCCCTTGCCATTGGCTTCGACCCAGGCGTCGCCATTGTCGCCCTTGACGATGGTGAAGGGAACGAGGTGCTTGTCCTTCTCGACGGTCGGATCTTCGTAGCGGCGGCCGATCAGGCGCTTGACCGCAAAGAGCGTGTTCGTCGGGTTGGTGACTGCCTGGCGCTTGGCCGGCTGGCCGACGAGGCGTTCGCCATCATCGGAAAATGCCACCATGGAAGGGGTCGTGCGTGCACCTTCCGCATTTTCGATAACCTTCGCGTCCTTGCCGTCCATGACTGCGACGCAGGAATTCGTCGTTCCAAGGTCGATACCAATTACTTTTGCCATGTCATTCTCTCCTTGAAGCAAGCTGTCGGAACCCCGAGAAGGCATTTCCCTGACAGCCCCTTACGGGATGGGTCTACTTGCGATTACGCAATCGTGATTGCGGTGATGCGGCGTATATAAGGAGCGGTTTTCTGGACTGCAAGGCGAGAAATGCCCCGGAATCCAGCAAAACGAATGTGTTGCGTTCAATTTTTACAGTAGCCGGGAAAGAGGTCGCCCCATGTCCGGAAAGCGGCCAATTTTTAGAGCATGTCGCGCAAAACTGTGAAGCGGTCTTGCGACGACGACATGCGTAAAACGAAGACCTAAAGCGCGAGGAGCGATTCTGAAAGATCGCGATGCGCTTTAGAGCATCGGGCTTGTGTTGGACGTGCAGCAAAGATCTCACTGGCCCATGATCAGATCGAGCAGCGTCGTGCGCCGCGGCTGGACAGAAGAGGTTGTCTGCGCGCCTCCGACATCCCCGGGTGGCACCACGCCCTCATAGTTCGAGCCGCCGCCTTCGGCAATGTCTGCGGGCGGAACCGGGCCATTGCCGGAGCTTGCCGCCTGCTGCCGGACAGGCGCTTGCGGATAGCGGTTTGCATTGTCGTCGCCGCCGAAGACGCCGGAAATGATACCGCCGATCGTCGACGGCGGCGCCTCGGCCGTCATCGGTTGCCCGCTGCCCAACTGCCCATCGCCCGCTTGTCCATCACCAGGGGCTGCCTGCGCCATCGGCTGACCATTGTTCGGATCGGCGATCAACTGGCCGTTGCCGAAGAGCGGTGCCGGCGAAAGACCCTTGTGGGCGGCGATCATGAATTCCTTCCAGGCCTTGGCGGGCAAGCCGCCGCCTGTCACCTTCTTCATCGGCTTGCCGTCGTCATTGCCGAACCAGACCCCCGTGGTGAGGTTGCTGGTGAAGCCGACGAAGAGCGCGTCGCGCGAATTCTGCGTTGTGCCGGTCTTTCCCGCCGCCTGCCAGCCTGGGATCTTCGCGCTCTTGCCGGTGCCGTTGTCGATGACGCCCATCATCATTGCATCCATCTCGGCGACGATCTGCTCGGAGAGCACGCGCGGTGGGCTGTCATAGGTATTTTCGTAGAGAACCTTCCCTTCGGCAGTCGTCACCCGGCGAATGACGTGCGGCGTCGCCTTGTAGCCGCCGTTCATGAAGGCGGCATAGGAGGCGGTAAGTTCCATCAGCGACACCTCGGACGTACCGAGCGCGATCGAGGCGTTCGGCTGCAGCTCGCTTTCGATGCCGAGCCGATGGGCAAGCTTGATCACCTGATCCGGCCCGTCATACATCACCAGCTGGGCGGCCACCGTGTTCAGCGACTTGGCCAGCGCGGTCGCCAGCGTCACTTCGCCATTGTATTTCTTCTCGTAATTTTCGGGCGTCCAGTCACCAATCCGGATCGGCGCGTCGTTGAACACCGAATAGGGCGTCAGCCCCTTCTCGAGTGCTGCGGCATAGACGAAGGGCTTGAACGAGGAACCCGGCTGGCGTTTGGCCTTGACGGCGCGGTTGAACTGGCTCGTCGCATAGTCCCTGCCGCCGACGAGCGCCCGGATCGCGCCGGTGCCGTCGATCGAGACGAGGGCCGCCTGCGAGGCGTCGAGCTTCCCGCCCTCCTTGTCGAGCACGTCGACCAGCGATTGCTCGGCCTTCTTTTCCAGCGACTTGTCGATCGTCGTATCGACGATGACGTCTTCCTTGACGTCGCCGATCAGACCCGGCAGCTCGTCCATCACCATGTCGGCGACATAGTGCCCGGCACCCGACCAGTAGCTCTTGGCCGAAGCCGGGGTCTGTGACATCGCCGTCTTGACCTCGGAATCGGTGATGAAACCCTGTTCGCGCATTGCTGCGAGCACGAGTTGGGCGCGGGCATTCGCCGCGTCGGCATCGCGGGCCGGCGAAAGCCGCGACGGCGCCTTGAGCAGGCCGGCCAGCACCGCGGCCTCGCCGAGGTTCACGTCACGCGCCGATTTGTTGAAGTAGCGGCGTGATGCCGCCTCGACGCCATAGGCGTTCGATCCGAAGAACACCCGGTTGAGATACATCGCAAGGATCTGGTCCTTGGTGTATTTCTGCTCCAGCCACAGCGCGAGCAGCACCTCCTGCACCTTACGTTCCAGCGTCCTGTCCGGGGAGAGGAAGAGGTTCTTGGCAAGCTGCTGCGTCAGCGTCGAGCCACCCTGCACCATGTGGCCGGCCGTGAAGTTGGTCACGATCGCCCGGCCGAGGCCGAGCGGATCGACGCCGAAATGYGAATAGAAACGCCGATCCTCGATGGCGATGACGGCTTCCGGAATATAGGGCGACATGTTTTCGAGCGACAGCGCCTCGCCGCCGGTCGCGCCGCGATTGGCGATGACGCTGCCGTCGACGGCGGTAATCTTCACATTCGGCGGCCGTTCCGGGATCGCCCATGTGCTGGCGCTCGGCATGCGCGAGCCATAGTAGACCACAAGCCCGGCAACGCCGATGCCCGCCCAGATGAAAAGCACGACGCACCAGTAGATCACGCGGCGCAGGAATCCGAAAAACCCGCCGCCTTCACGCTCCCGCGGCTCGCGCCGCCGCCGGGGGGCGGCACGTTGCGGCGGGGGTTTCGAGCCGCCGCGGCGCTGGGATCGGCCTCCGGCAATGCGATCGTCGGCATCGAGCGAGAATTCGTCATCGTCGCGTGCCGGGCGGCCGCTGAAGGACGGTTCTATTCTGTCGCCTGATCTGCCTC
>NZ_JBFUAY010000029.1:0-53546 GCF_056406015.1 Rhizobium sp. P1_E1
GGCCTGTTTCTGCAAGGGGCCGGCCACCACGTATCCGGCTGGCGTCATCCTCACGCCGAGGCGGGAAGCGAGAATTTCGACTTGCTGAGACGCGTGTCCCAGATCGCCGAAGCAGCGAAATTCGACATGGTCTTTCTGGCCGACGGATTGACCAGCGGCATCGATGCTCATCCCTCGACGATCGCGCGTTTCGAGCCTTTGACGCTGCTTTCGGCGCTCGCCGTGGTGACAGACAAGATCGGCCTCGCGGCAACCGCATCCACGACCTATGGGGAGCCCTATCACACTGCCCGCGCCTTCGCCTCGATTGACCACTTGAGCCACGGCCGGGCCGCCTGGAACGTGGTCACGACATCCTATGCCCGCACGGCGAACAATTTCTCCAAGGCGCACCCGGAGCACGATGAGCGTTACGCCGTGGCCGAGGAATTCGTCGACGTCGTGCGCGGACTGTGGGACAGCTGGGATGACGACGCCTTCGTCAAGGACAAGCAGAGCGGCGTCTATGCCGACCCTGCCAAGCTCCATGTGCTCGATCACAAGGGCAAGTATTTCTCAGTCAAGGGGCCGCTGAACATTCCGCGCACACCGCAGGGCCATCCGATCCTGATCCAGGCCGGCTCATCCGGCCCCGGCCAGGATCTTGCCGCCCGCACCGCCGACGTGGTGTTCACCGCGCAGCAGAGCCTCGAAGAGGCGCAGGCCTTCTACAAGAGCGTCAAGGAGCGCGTCGCGCGCTTCGGACGTCAGCCGGACGAGGTCGCCATCATGCCGGGCTTCCTGCCGGTGATCGGCCGCACCGCCAGGGAAGCCGCGGACAAGCTTGCAGAACTCGACAAGTGGACTGACATCAAAAGCGCCATGCCGCTTCTGGAAGAACGCATCGGCCACAGCCTTGCCGATTACGATGTCGATGGCCCTCTGCCGGACCTTCCGATCTCCGACCAGTTGCGCAGCCGTGCCGAATTGCTGACCGCGCTTGCAAGGCGCGAGAACCTGACCATCCGTCAGTTGGCGCTGCGCGTTGCCGCCGGCCGCGGCCACCATATCGTGCTTGGCACGCCGGTCGAGATCGCCGACCGGATGCAGCAATGGTTTGAAAGCCGCGCCGCCGACGGCTTCAACGTCATGCCGCCGTTTTTTCCCGAAGGGCTCGAAGACTTCACGCAGATGGTCGTGCCAATCCTGCAGGAACGCGGCCTGTTCCGCACCCAATATGATGGCTCGACACTGCGCGAGCATCTCGGCCTTGCGCGGCCGGCACTATTTTCGCCCTAACTGTGCGAAATATTGGCTAGATACACCACGTCAATGGAATCAGGCAGGCCGAACATGAACCTTCATCTCGAAACGGACGACGATCCGCGTACCCGCCAATTCATCGACGAGCATAACGGGCTTTCCGACAAGGCACTGAGAACACCGGAATTCGCTAGGGATCGCGATGAGATAAAAGCATTGATCGAACGGCAGGACAGGCTGATTGTCCCGATGCGCCGAGGCGGGTGGCTGTTCGATTTCCGGCAGAGCAAGGATAATCCGCTCGGCGTCTGGCTCCGCCTGCCCGCGGATCAGCAGCCCTTGCCCGATGCCGGCTGGGAACCGGTCTTCGATCTCGATGCCTTCTGCGTGCGCGAAGGCAAGCGCTGGAACTGGCGCGGCGCCGTCACCTGCCCATGGGAACCGACACAGGTACTGCTCACACTTTCGGACGGCGGCTCCGACCTTCTCCGCCTGCTCGAATTCGACGCCGGGCGGAAACAGGTTGTCGAGGGCGGCTTCGATACGCCGGCTGCACGATCGCATGCCACTTGGCTGAGCCGCGACGAAATCTGCTATTTCGGTTCCATCGACCGATTTTCGGCGACCCGCTCCGGATGGCCACGGGTCGGGCGGCGATTGAAGCGCGGTCAGCGACCGGAAGAGGCTGCCGTCATGTTCGAAGCAGCAGATGAGGACGTCTACGGCTTCAATCTCATCATCGACCCTGCTCTATCAGGCGCTTCGGCGGATCATGGATTGATCGACATTTTCGTCGCCGCCCACGAGATCGGCGTCGCCAGCGCTTTCCTGATCGCCAACGACGGGACGCAGGGGCGCATCGATCTGCCTAAGGAAGCCGATTTCCAGTTCAATCATGATCATTGCCTTTGGCGGGCAAAGACCGATGAGCGCGTTGCGACCGGCAGCCTCGTGCTGCAGCGCTTCGATCCCCGCTCGGAGACAGCTTTGCTTGGGCCGGAGCGGATCCTGTTTCAGCCTGGCGAGGGCCAGTCGGTCTCGCAGATGATGCTGATGCGCGAGTGGTGCGTCTTCCTCATCTCCGATCGGCTGCGTCCGCGTCTCGTGGTGCTGGACCTGACGAGGCCCGACGCCGAGCAGCGCGAAATCGCACTGCCGGCGGACATGCAGACGGCTCATTTCAGGCCGCTCCATGCGGATCTGCATCTTGGCGACGATACGCTCTACATCGTCGGCCAGGGCTTCCTGCAGCCTCCGGCCTGTTACCGCCTCGAGCTGTCGGATCGCGGCAAGCAGGCCGAACCGATTTTCGTCGCCACAGCGCCGAGCTATTTCGATGCGACCGATATGTCATCCGAACTGCTGGAGGCTGTTTCCGAGGACGGAACGAAGGTTGCCTACCGGCTGGTCCTGCCGAAGCAGTGGACCAAGGGCGCGCTGCCGGTACTGCTTTACGGCTATGGCGGCTTCGATGTTTCGCTATCGCCGAACTATTCCGGGGTAACAGGACGCTGGCTGGAGCAAGGCGGCGCCTATGTGCAGGCCTATATCCGCGGCGGCGGCGAATTCGGGCCCGACTGGTATCGCAGCGCCAAGCGGCAGGGGCGAGACCGGGCGTTTGCCGATTTCGTCGCCATCGCCCGCGATCTCGTCGCCCGCGGCTATACCGTGGCGTCGCGGATCGCCTGCCAGGGCGGCAGCAATGGCGGTCTGCTGACCGGCGTGATGCTGACGCGCTATCCCAATGATTTCGGCGCTGTCTGGTGCCAGGTGCCGGTCCTCGATATGACACGCTTCCACCTGTTCAGCGCAGGGCAAGCCTGGATGGACGAATACGGCGACCCGGAGACGCCGGTGGACCGGGATTTCATGCTCGGCTATTCGCCGCTTCACAATGTCAGGCCGGCGACCGAGGTCACCTATCCGCCGATCTATGTCGAAAGCTCAGCCAATGACGACCGTGTGCATCCCTCGCATGCGCGCCGCTTTGCCGCGCGGCTGGAGGAAGAAGGACACCGGCCGCTCTTCCATGAATTCGGCTCCGGCGGGCATGGCGGCGACGGCAACTCCGAAGAGCGCGCCGCCCGCGCAGCGATGGGTTACAGCTTCCTTCGCCAAACTATCATGCGATAGGATGTCATAGAATGGAGGAGGAGAGCTTGTCGGCACGCCTCTTTCTGATACAAACGCGTCAATAATCATACTTTTCATACAGGCTCGAGCGAAACACCATGTCTCCTATCAATCTCGCCATCGTCGGCGTCGGCAAGATCGTCCGCGACCAGCACCTTCCCTCCATCGCCAAGAACCCGGATTTCGCGCTCGTCGCCACGGCAAGCCGCCACGGCACGGTCGAAGGCGTCAAGAGCTATACGACGATCGAAGCGATGCTCGACGCCGAGCCCTCGATCGATGCCGTTTCGCTCTGCATGCCGCCGCAATACCGCTACGAGGCAGCCTATAAGGCGCTCGTCGCCGGCAAGCACGTCTTCCTGGAAAAGCCGCCCGGCGCCACGCTGAGCGAAGTGGCCGATCTCGAAGCACTGGCGAGCAAGCAGGGGGCGTCGCTCTTTGCCAGCTGGCATTCGCGCTATGCGCCGGGCGTCGAGGCCGCCAAGGCGTTTCTTGCCTCGACAACGATCAAAAGCGTGCATGTGATCTGGAAGGAGGATGTCCGCCACTGGCATCCGAACCAGGAATGGATCTGGCAGGCCGGCGGCCTCGGCGTTTTCGATCCCGGCATCAATGCGCTGTCGATCGTCACCCATATCCTGCCGCGGCCGATCTTCATCACCGAGGCCGTGCTCGAATTTCCCGAGAATCGCGATGCGCCGATCGCGGCCGACATTCACTTCCGAAATGCCGATGGCCTGCCGGTTCACGCCGAATTCGACTGGCTTCAGACCGGCAAGCAAAGCTGGGACATCGTCGCGGAGACGGCAGCCGGCCAGATGGTGCTCGCCGAGGGCGGCGCCAAGCTTTTGATCGACGGCGCGCTGAGATTCGCCGAGCCGGAGCAGGAATATCCCTCGCTCTACCGTCGCTTCGCCGAAATCATCAAGGCCGGCAAATCGGATGTCGACCTCGCGCCGCTACGCCACGTCGCCGACGCCTTCATGCTCGGCAAGCGGAAGTTCGTCGACGCGTTCCACGACTGAGGGTCGCAATAACGTCATAGAAACCGGCAAGATTTGCCGGCCTATGGCAATAATGTTCGGGGGCAGCCGCTCATGAGCAACAAAATCCGCCGCATGGGCCGATTTTTCCGCGTGTTGAAGATTGGCATCCTTGCGGTGCCGCTTCTCGGCCTTGCAGCATGTTCGGGCGAACAGGTCGTCATGCCTCCTGATGCACCGGGCGTTTCCCGATCCGAGGAATATTCCTTCGGATCGGCGACCCAGGCCCAGGATTGGCAGGCCACCAAAAAGGTGCTGGACCAACTGGAAGGGCGGTTCGGAGAGAAATCCGTGCGTATCCTGGCGCGCAATCTCGACAGCACCACCAACCCGCAGAGCATCAAGGCTTATTATGCCGAACGCCTTGTCCATCAAGCCGGCTGGGCGGAAATGCCGGTCAGCCCTTTTGCCGACAGCGCGTGGGCATTCGCTTTCGTCAGTCCGAGCGGAAAGCGGGTTTTGGCAGTGGAGGCGCTCAATCCGTCGGAAGGTGCGGGAGGGATCGTCCCCCTCAACATCCTGACGAACCTCGACGAGGACAAAGGGTCGAACGGGTAACGGCTTCCATCGGCCGGTGAGAGGGAAGTGGACGACTTCATGCAACAATTCAAAGTGTTACAGCGTCGTGTCGCGGTAAACCGCTTAGGCCTTTTTCTCCCACCGCCCCTCTGACGTCTGCTGCCAATAGGTGAGGTTATGCCCCTCGCCCTTCAGTTTCTTCCATTGCGCACGGGCGGCTTCCAGCTGCGCCTGGTCGTGACCGTCGAACATGAAGACGATTCGCTCATAGGCATCGGCCGGCGGCGGCTCGGCGCCGTCGACGATGAAACGCACGGTCGCCGCATTGGCATTGCCTGATGTCACCGTCAAAAGCACCGRCTGGCTTTCGGCAAAATCTGCCTCGTCGGTGCCGTGCGGCAGGAAGCTCTCCTCGCGGAAAGTCCAAAGATGCTGATCGAGAGCGTCACGCCGCGCCGGCTCATGCGTCTGGACGGCAACGCGCCAGCCGCGCTCGACGCATTTGTCGATGAGCGGCGGAAGCGCGTCCTCCAGCCTGGTTTCGGTCAGATGATAGAAGAGAACGTCGGTCATCAGGATTCATAATGGGCGCGAACGAGCTCGTCGAGCAGTCGCACGCCGAAGCCGGAACCCCAGGATTGGTTGATCTCATCCTGCGGCGAGCCCATCGCCGTGCCGGCAATATCAAGATGCGCCCAAGGCGTCTCCTGCACGAAGCGCTTGAGGAAATGCGCGGCGGTGATCGAGCCCGCCTGTCGCCCGCCGGTGTTTTTCATATCGGCGAACTTGCTGTCGATCAGCTTGTCGTAGTCCCTGCCGAGCGGCATGCGCCAAAGCTTCTCATTGCTCGAAAGGCCGGCTGCCGTCAATTGGGCGGAAAGCTGGTCGTCATTGGAGAACAGGCCGGCATGCACATTGCCGAGCGCCACGACGATCGCCCCGGTCAGCGTGGCGAGATTAATCATGAACTGCGGCTTGAAGCGGTCGTTGCAGTACCAGAGCGCATCGCAGAGCACGAGGCGACCMTCGGCATCGGTGTTGATCACCTCGATCGTCTGGCCGGACATCGACGTGACGATGTCGCCTGGACGCTGGGCGTTACCGTCAGGCATGTTCTCGACCAGGCCGATGATGCCGACCGCGTTGACGGCAGCCTTGCGGGAGGCGAGCACATGCATGAGGCCGGTGACGGCTGCCGCACCGCCCATATCGCCCTTCATGTCCTCCATGCCGGCGGCCGGCTTGATCGAAATGCCGCCGGTATCGAAGACGACACCCTTGCCGATGAAAGCGACGGGACGATCCTTGCCCTTGCCGCCCTTCCACTGCATGACCGCCAGGCGCGGCGGGCGCACGGACCCCTGGGCGACGCCGAGAAGAGCGCCCATCCCAAGACGGCGCATCTCCCGCTCCGTCAGGATTTCCACTTCAACGCCGAGCTTTTCCAGCTCCTTCGCCTTGGCGGCGAACTCGACGGGGCCGAGCACGTTCGGTGGTTCGTTGACGAGGTCACGGGCAAGATTGACGCCACCGGCGATCGCTTCGGAATCGGAAAACGTCTTCTTGGCACCACCCGGATCGGCTGTGACAATCGTCACCTTGACGGATTTCGCCGGTTTTTCCTCCTCGTCGCCCTTCTTTGTCTTGTAGGTATCGAAGCTATAGGCGCGCAGCAGCATGCCGAGCGCGAAATCGGCGGCCGCCCGGGCGCTCGTCTCGAGCCCGGGCACGTCGATGAAGACAGCGGCCTTATCGGTATTCTTGATTCTCGATGCTGCGGCACCGCCGGCCTTCAGCCAGTCATGGGCGGTGAGTTCGGCGACCTTGCCAAGCCCGATGACGACGATGCGATCGACGGGCGCGCCTTCGGGGGCGACAATATCGAGCCCGCCCATGGATTTCGCGGAGAATCGGGCGATCCTGGCAGCCTTGGCGATCACGCCTGCCGGGTCGACTGTTTCGGCACCGGCAGCGCTGTCGGCCTCCACAGTCTTCAACAGGATCGCCAGGCCGCCACTGAGCTTTGCCGACTTCGAGAATGAAATTTCCATCTTTACTGACATGTCTTCTCCGCTGGGATTCTTTGAAATCCGTCCCTGGCGGATAATTTCGCGTTTAGCGGGTCTGTCAATGGCTTGCGACAATTGTTATGGTCGCCCGCGGCCATCACGGCCCTCATGTTTTCGTCAGTTTCGTAGATATTCGCGTTGACAGTTTTTTCGAAAAATCGATGGCGGGACCTCGCAATCCACCTGCCGAAAACGACTTTCGGTGCATTCATGCTGCTGTTTTGGACGTGGTGGGCGCTGCTTGCCGTCTTCCGGGCTTTCCCCGAAATAGACATCTATTTTTCCCAGCTTTTTTTCGTAGGCGCAGATTGCGACGCGGCTGCCGCCGCCGGGAGCATCTGCGGCGGCTTTCCCTATCGCGACGTCGCGGCCTTCGACCTGCTGCGCACCCTCTTCTTCCGCTTGCCCTATGTGGTGGCGATCGTGATGCTGTGGAAACTCGTCGAATGCTATCAGCAGCATGGCGCAACCTTTAACGCCGAGCGGGCGCAGAAGCTCAAAGTCGCGCTCGGAACGCTGCTGATCGGGCCGGTGCTGCTCGTCAATGTCATCCTGAAGGAGCATTGGGGCCGGCCGCGGCCGATACAGACGGACATTTTCGGCGGTGCGCTGCATTTCGCCGAGGCAGGTTCGCTTGCCGGAAAATGCGTTTCGAACTGTTCGTTCATATCAGGCGAGGCAGCAAGCGCCGGCTGGCTCTTCTGCCTTCTGCTCTTCGTTCCGAAGCCCCTGCGTTATACGCTGGCGGCGCCTGTGGCGGCGATCTCGATCCTCACCCCGGCGATGCGGCTATCCTTCGGCGCGCACTATCTTTCCGACGTCGTTCTTGGATGGCTTTCATCGCTTGTCGTCTTCGCCGCGTTGCTGGCGTTAACTGAGTCGCAACAGCATCAAAAAAATTCTGAAATTTGAATGAATTTTTGACACCAGCTTGTCGCAAAAGCGCGACAAAGAGCGTAGAGGGATTCTCCTGCAAAGCCGTTTGGGCGTGCAGGTGCTTTCAAGGGCAGGCATGAAACTACTCGAGACATACATATTGCGGCGCGTCGGCCAGATGTTTCTCGTGGCGCTCCTGCCCGTTCTGGCGATCATTTGGACGACTCAGGTTCTGCAGCGCATCAATCTGGTTACCGACAGCGGCCAGTCGATCGGCTCGTTCGCCAAGCTCGCAACGATGATCCTGCCGTCGATCATTCCCGTCGTGCTGCCCTTCGCCCTCGTTATCGCGATCACCCAGACGCTGACGACGATGAACAACGATTCCGAGCTGACCGTCATCGACGCGGCCGGGGCGCGGCGCAGCGTGTTGATCCGCCCGATCCTGCTGCTTGCCGCCGTCATCAGCGTCTTTTCCTTCTTCGTCGACAACGTTGTCGAGCCGCGCGCAAAAACCGTCGTGCGCCAGATGATCGCCGAGACCTATGCTGATCTCCTCTCTTCGGTGATCGAAGAAAAGACCTTCCGCAAGCTTGATGAAGGCCTCTATGTGCAGATCTCGCAGCGGATGGCCGGCCGCATGCTGAAGGGCCTTTTCGTCGCCGACGAGCGCGATCCGGCCTACGAACTGATCTATTATGCGAAGGAAGGCGCCGTCGACGATACGGGCACGACCCTGATCATGCATGAAGGCGAAGTGCACCGCAAAACACCCGATGGCAACGTCTCGGTCATCAATTTCGATTCCTATTCCTTCGACCTCTCGGACATGACGGAGAGTCGCGGTCAGGCGACGTTGCGCGCCAGCGACCGTGACCTGTGGTTCCTGTTCAATCCAGATCCGGCCGACAAGGACTATACGATCCGGCCGCAAAGCTACCGCGCCGAACTGCACCGCCGGCTGACGGACTGGATCCTGCCCGTCGTCTTTGCCCTGTTTTCACTGGCGATCGCCGGCGATGCGCGCTCGCACCGCGAAGCGCGGCTTCATCCGATGGTGAGCGCTCTCGCCTATGCCTTCGCGATGCGATGGGCGGCCTTCTACGCGGCCAATCAGATCGACACCGACCCTGAATATATCGCCGTCCTCTATGCCATACCGATCGTCAGCAGCATCGTCTCGATCGTCTTCCTCGGCCTGCACAAACGACTGGTCATGCCTTCGTTCATTCGGGACCGGATTTCGTCTTTCTGGAGACAGATGCAGGAAAGGCTGCTTGCCGCGACCGGCAGGACCGGCGGGGGCACTGCCCAATGATGTTCGGGACATTGTCGCGTTATTTCTTTCGCCGCTACCTAGTAACGACGGGCTGGTTCCTGATCGGCGTCTCGGCGATTTCTTTCCTCCTCGATTTCAGCGAGACGGCAGGCCGCATGTCCGGTCTGCCCGGCTACACGATCAGCGGCGGCGTGCTGATGACCGCCGTGCGCCTGCCGCTCATCCTGCAGCAGACGGTGCCGTTCATCGCGCTGTTCGTCGGCATGACGGTGCTGATCGGCCTCAACCGCAAATATGAGCTCGTCGTGACGCGCGCAGCCGGGATTTCGGTCTGGCAGTTCATGTTCCCCTTCATCGCCGGCTCGCTGGCGCTCGGCCTGTTGACGATGGCGGCGCTCAACCCGCTTGCGGCCTGGGGACAGCGCCAGGCACTGCTGGTCGAATCCGACTGGCGCGGCGAGAACGCAGTTCTGCGCAAAGCCCCGCAGATTCCGTGGCTGCGCCAGATCAGTGGCCGGGACGATGTCATCATCGGCGCCCAGACGGTCCAGGATAACGGAACCAAGCTGATCGACGCCGTGCTGATCCATTTCGATTCAAGGGGTCAGGTCATTCTGAGACAGGACGCGGCCACGGCAAAATTGGAAGATGGTTACTGGCAACTTAACAATGTTGTCGAGCGCCAGCCTGGCGAAATCCCGGTGCGTAAAGCTTCGGTTCAACTTCGCACCAATCTGAAACAGGATTTCGTCCAGGAGCGGCTGACAGCGCCGGAAACAATTGGTTTCTTTGACCTTTCCAACCGGATTGCGGCGGCCAAATCCTTCGGCATCTCAACCAAGGCGTTGGAGACGCAATTCAACTCCCTGTTGTCCCAGCCATTGCTGCTGGTGGCCATGACTCTCATTGCTGCAACAGTGTCCCTAAAATTTAGCCGGTTCAACCAATCCCGCTCCGTGATTCTGGGTGGCATCCTTTCGGGCTTCATGCTTTATGTCATCACCGTGCTTGTAAAGGCATTCGGAAGCAGTGGAGTCGTGCCTCCCTTCGTGGCGACGTGGATACCGGTGGTCGTCGCGCTGGCCTTGGGTGCGACTATTCTGCTTCATCAGGAGGACGGCTAGTGGCGGTAGGCGACCGCAAGTATTTTAGTAAACAGCTGGTTGCCCTGCTCGTCGGCGCGACTCTATGTTCCTATTTCGGCAGTGTCCCGGTCTCATACGGCCAGGTCAGCGCGCCCGAACAAACGATCGAGAAGAAGATTCCTGCAGAGGCCAAGCTTCTGCTTTCGGCCAATGAACTCGTCTATAACCGTGACGCCGATCTGGTGTCGGCGGTCGGCGGCGTGCAGATCAATTATGCCGGCTACAAGATGGTCGCGCAGAAGGTCGAGTACAATCAGAAGACCGGCCGGATGACGGCGATCGGCAATATCGAGCTGGTCAGCCCCGACGGCAACCGCATCTATGCCGACAACCTTGACGTGACCGACAATTTCGCTGACGGGTTCATGAACTCGCTGCGCATCGAAACTGCCGACAATACCCGTATCGTCGCCGAAACCGGCGAGCGCGTCGGCGGCACGCAGATGATTCTCAACAAGGGCGTCTACACGGCCTGCCTTCCTTGCGCCGAAGATCCGAAGCGCGCACCCTTCTGGCAGGTCAAGGCCAAGCGTGTGATCCAGAACGGCGTGACCCACACGATCCGCCTGGAGAGAGCGCGCTTCGAGCTGCTCGGCTATCCGATCGCCTTCGTGCCGGTCATGGAAGTTCCCGACAATACGGTGAAGCGCAAGTCGGGCTTTCTCTTCCCGACGATGAGCCTGTCGCAGAATCTTGGCTTCGGACTTTCCGTTCCTTATTATTATGTGATCTCGCCGAGCATGGACGCGACGGTCACCGCCACCGGCTACACCGCCCAAGGCTTCCTCGTCGAAGGCGAATTCCGCCAGCGCTTCGAAAATGGCACGCATATCCTGCGCGTCGCCGGTATAGACCAGGCAAAGCCGGACAATTTCAGCTCCGGCACCAGCGATGCCGAAGCCGGCCAGCGTGGCATGGTGGCATCGAAGGCCGAATTCCGCATCAATCCGCGCTGGACGTTCGGCTGGGACGTCATGATGCAGAGCGACAACAACTTCTCTCGCACCTACAAGCTGCGCGGCCTGACCAGCACCGATCGTACCAACCAGATCTACCTGACGGGACTTGGGAAACGCAATTATTTCGACATGCGTGCGTTCTATTTCGACGTCCAGGATGCCGACCGGAAGAACACTGCGGAAAAACAGCAGGCGATCGTCTATCCGTCGCTCGACTATCACTATGTGGCGCCGCAGCCGCTGGCAGGCGGCGAGCTTTCGGCTGATGTCAACCTGACGAATATTTCGCGCACCCATGACGACTTCTATACCGTCGACGGCTTCGACCGCTTCCGCGGCCTGAAGGGTCAGACCTCGCGGCTGACTGCCGAGCTGCAGTGGAAGCGCACCTACGTCACGCCGACCGGCCTGGTGATCACGCCGCTGCTGGCCGCGCGCGGCGACGCCTTCGCGCTGAACATGGACGATCCCACAGGTTACGCCGGCAACTACGACGACGGCAATGCCGCCACCCGCTCGATGGTCACGGCCGGGCTGGAGATGCGTTATCCGATCCTGATGACGACTGACAATAGCACTCATGTCCTCGAGCCGATCGCACAGATCTATGCCCGGCCCGACGAGCAACTCGCAGGCCGCCTGCCGAACGAGGATGCGCAGAGCTTCGTCTTCGACGCTACCTCACTGTTCGACCGCGACAAATTCTCGGGCTACGACCGCGTCGAAGGCGGTACACGCGCCAATGTCGGCATCCAGTACACCGGTAGCTTCGACAGCGGCTACAAGCTGCACGGCATTTTCGGCCAATCGTACCAGATCGCCGGTCAGAACTCGTTTGCGACCGATGACCTCGTCAATGTCGGCGCCGATTCCGGCCTTGAAACCACTCGCTCCGACTATGTCGGCCTCGGTGGCATCGAGACACCGTACGGCGTTTCCGTGACCGCCTCCTACCGCCTCGACGAGAAGGATTTCGATTTCCGCCGCGGCGACCTGACGACGGCCTACCAGAACGACACCTTCTCTTCGCAGGTGACCTTCACCCATCTCAGCGCCCAGCCGGCATATGGCTTCGACGAGGACAATGACGAGATCCAGACCAGCAGCAAAATCAAGTTCAAGGATTACTGGTCGATTTTCGGCGGCATCGCCTGGGATCTGAACAATGATGTGATTAGCCGCCGGACGCTTGGCCTGTCCTATGAGGACGAATGCACGATCTTCACGATCGCCTATACCGACAGCAGGGATTCCGACGACGAGTCGGCAAGCGACTGGACGATCGGCGCGCGGCTGACCTTCCGCACGCTCGGCGACATCAAGGTCGGCTATTCTGGAGACAGCTCGGATGGCCTCAACTGACGGACGGCCGGCGGAAACATGGCCTGAAGCCATTCTTTCGCCGTAAGCCTGTGCAGGACATTGCCGCCAGTCGGTATCTGAGGCATAGGGGTTTCGCGCCGTGATGGAAGCGATTTCCGCGTGTCTCGCACTGTGGTAAGAACGCCGCGAACAACGTCTCGCGGCGCTATCGGGAGGTCATCAGATGATTGACGCGAAAAAGGCCATAACCAAGTTCCTCGCCGGGGCAGCGCTTGCATTGCTGACAGGCCTTGCCGGTCCAGCGCTTGCGGGAAGTGAAGTCAAGGCCGTGGTGAACGGCACCGCCATCACCAGCGGCGATGTCGCCAAGCGCCAGGCCTTCCTGCGCCTGCAGCATACGAAGGCCGATGCCAAGGCTGCTGAGGAGCAATTGATCGACGAGGCGCTCAAGCGGCAGGAGGTCGCCCGCGTTCATATGTCGGTTTCGCAGCAGGACGTCGATGCGTCTTTCGCGCGCTTTTCGAGCGGCAACAAGCTTTCCCCCGAGCAGATGTCGCAGATCCTCGATCGCGCCGGTGTCGGCGTCGACCATTTCAAGGGTTTCATCGCCGTGCAGATGAGCTGGCCGCGTGTGGTCAACGCCCGCTACGGCTCGACGTCGCGGCTGTCGAACTATGATCTCGTCTCGCGCATGATGCAGAACAACAAGCAGAAGCCGGTGACGACGGAATATATGCTGCAGCAGATCATCTTCGTCATTCCGCAAGCCAAGCGCGGGGCCATCACCGGCAAGCGCAAGGGCGAGGCCGAGGCGTCGCGCTCGAAATTTCCGGGTTGCGACCAGGCAAAGGTGTTTGCCGCGACGATGCGTGACGTTTCCGTGCGCGATCTCGGCCGCATGCTCGCCCCCGAGATCCCGCCGGATTGGAAGCCGTTGGTGGAGCAGGCCAAGGGCAACACAACAGGGACCCGCGTCACCGACAAGGGCGTCGAATACCTGGCAATCTGCAGCCAGCGGCAGGTCTCCGACGACCAGGCCGCCGAAATGGTCTTCCGCCAGGAAGATCTCGACAAGTCCAAGGGCGGCAAGGACGCCGGCCCGGAAAACGAAAACAGCAAGAAATACCTGGATGAACTGCGCAAAAAGGCGCAGATCGCCTATCGCTGACCGACAATGGTGATACCGTTTTCGCGACCGCTTGCGCTGACCCAGGGCGATCCCGCCGGCATCGGGCCGGACATTACTCTGATGGCCTGGCTCCGGCGGCGTGAACTCGGGCTGCCGCCTTTCTTCCTGATCGGCGATCCTGATGTCTTGGCGCTGAGAGCCCGCCAGCTCAATCTGGCGGTTTCGATCCGCGAGACCGATAAAGCCAGCGAGGCCGCCGGCATGTTTGCCGACGCGCTGCCCGTCATGACCATACCGGCCGGTATCGAGGTGGTGGCCGGCGAGCCGCATGCGGCAACGGCGAAAGGCACGATCGCGGCGATCGAGAAAGCCGTGTCGCTTGTCATCACCGGCGAGGCGCTCGCGGTCGTCACCAATCCCATCGCTAAAGCCGTGCTCTACGAGGCGGGTTTCCGATTTCCCGGCCATACCGAATTTCTCGCCGATCTCGCCGCCCGGGCGACCGGCCGGCCGGTGACACCGGTGATGATGTTATCAGGACCGAAGCTCCGGGCGATTCCCGTCACCATCCACATTCCAGTCCGGGACGTGCCGCAGGCGCTGACAGGCGAACTGATCGTGGAGACCTGCCGGATCGCCCATGAAGACCTGAGGCAGCGTTTCGGCATCGAGACGCCGCGGCTCGCCGTTGCCGGCCTCAACCCGCATGCGGGCGAAGGTGGGGCGATCGGCAAGGAGGACGAGGATATCATCCGACCGGCGATCGAGCGCCTGCGCGGCGAGGGCATCGATGCGATCGGCCCCCTGCCCGCCGATACGATGTTCCATGACGAGGCGCGGGCGCGATACGACGTCGCCGTCTGCATGTATCACGACCAGGCACTGATCCCAGCCAAGGCACTTGGTTTCGACGACAGCATCAACGTGACGCTCGGGCTTCCCTTCGTGCGCACCTCGCCGGATCACGGCACCGCTTTCGGCATCGCCGGCAAGGGACTGGCGCGCGAGCAGAGCCTTGTTGCGGCGCTGAAGCTCGCCGCCCAACTCGGCCGCAGTGCGGAAAGCCGCCGCTGATGGCAGCACTCGATGGCCTGCCGCCGCTTCGCGACGTGATCCAGCGTCACGGCCTCGACGCGCGCAAGGCGCTCGGGCAGAATTTCCTGCTCGATCTCAACCTCACCCAGAAGATCGCCCGCACGGCGGGGGCGCTCGACGATGCGACCGTTTTCGAAGTCGGCCCCGGCCCCGGCGGGCTGACGCGCGCGATCCTGGCGCTCGGCGCCAGGAAGGTTATCGCCATCGAGCGGGATACACGCTGCCTGCCGGCGCTCGCCGAGATCGCTGATCATTATCCCGGCCGGCTGGAGGTGATCGAAGGCGATGCGCTGAAGACGGATTTCGAGACATTGGCGCCGGAAGGCCCGATCAAGATCATTGCCAACCTCCCCTACAACGTCGGCACGCAGTTGCTGGTCAACTGGCTGCTGCCGAAAGCCTGGCCACCGTTCTGGCAGTCGCTGACGCTGATGTTTCAGAAAGAAGTCGGCGAGCGCATCGTCGCCAACGAAGACGACGACCATTACGGCCGTCTCGGCGTGCTCTGCGGCTGGCGAACAGAGGCACGCATGGCCTTCGACGTGCCGCCGCAAGCCTTCACGCCGCCGCCGAAGGTGACTTCGACGGTCGTGCAGCTGACCCCTCGCGAAAACCCGATCCCCTGCGTTGTCGCCAATCTGGAAAAAGTGACGCAGGCCGCTTTCGGCCAACGTCGCAAGATGCTGCGCCAAAGCCTGAAATCGCTCGGCGGCGAGAGCCTGCTTGTCAAGGCCGGGATCGATCCGGCGCGGCGGGCGGAAACCCTATCTGTCGCGGAATTCTGCCTTCTGGCAAACAGCCTGTAGGGCAATTCCAGGAACGTGCGAAGCGGTTTTCCCAGGAGCTGCTCTAAAGCGACGGCGTCTCTTCCAGCAATGCACGGACGAAGTCGAACATGCCATGGCGGCGGTCGCGGCGCAGGCGTTCGGCCTTGACGATCGACTGGACGGCGTCGAGGGCGGCGTTGAGATCGTCGTTTATGATGACGTAGTCGTATTCGCGCCAGTGGGCGATCTCGGCGCGGCTATTGGCGAGGCGCGTCTGGATGACCTCCTCGGAATCCTCGGCACGGCGATGCAGCCGCGACTGGAGTTCCGTCATGGTCGGAGGCAGCACGAAGATCGAGACCACGTCGGCCGACATCTTCTCCTGCAATTGCTGGGCGCCCTGCCAATCGATGTCAAAGAGCATGTCGCGGCCTTCGGCCATGGCCTGCTCGACCGGCTCGCGCGGTGTGCCGTAGAAATTGCCATGCACCTCGGCCCATTCGAGCAGCGCGTCGCTATCGCGCAGCCGCTCGAACTCGCGCACACTCTTGAAGTGGTAATGCACATCCTCGACTTCGCTCGGGCGGCGATGACGTGTGGTGACGCTGACGGAAAGACCGATTTGCCTGTCGGTCTCCAGAAGCGTGCGCGCGATGGTGGACTTGCCGGCGCCCGACGGCGACGAGATGACAAGCATCAGACCGCGGCGGGCGATCTGCACGGGCGAGGATTTCGCCGGGTTCATGTCTTACTCCAAATTCTGGACCTGCTCGCGGAACTGGTCGATCACGACTTTCAACTCGATGCCGGCAGCGGTGACCGCCGAGGCGTTCGACTTCGAGCAGATGGTATTCGATTCGCGGTTAAATTCCTGTGCAAGGAAGTCCAGCCGGCGCCCGGCAGGCCCACCTTTCACCAGGAGATCGCGCGCTGCGGCGACATGAGCCTTGAGACGATCGATTTCCTCGCGCAGATCCGCTTTGGTCGCCAGCAGTGCGGCTTCGGCATGCAGCCTGTCGCGGTCGAGTGCGGCCATGCCATCCATCAACAAGGCGACCTGCGCGACCAGCCGCGCGGCGATCTCCTGCGGCGAGCGAGACGGATCGAGCTCGATCGTTCGTGTCAGGCCTTCGATCGTCGTGACATGGTCGAGGAGGATACGCGTCAGCGCCGAACCTTCCTGTTCGCGCATTGCTCTCAGATCGGAAAGCGCGGCCAGCAAGCCGGCAGCGATCTCGGCGTCACGGGCGGCAAGCGCCTCCTCGCCATCCTCGCTTTCGCGGAATTCCACGATGCCGCGCACCAGGAGCAGCGTATCGAGCTTCAGCGGCGCCGGGTCGATGACACCGTCCAATTGCTCGCGCATAGCCAGCACCGCAGCGAGCGCCTCCCTGTTCAGCACCGCCTCGAAACGGTTCTCGTCGGCGGTGACGGATAGCGATGCCTGCAGGTTGCCGCGGCTGAAGCTTTCGCCGGCGAGACGGCGGACGTCTGCCTCCATGCGCTCGAGGCCAGGCGGCAGGCGCAGGCGCAGGTCGAAGCCCTTGCCGTTGACCGAGCGCAATTCCCATGCCCAGCGCCAGCGGCCGCTCGTTCCCTCGCGCCGTGCAAAACCGGTCATGGACTGCAAAGCCATGCGTGCCTCCCGAAAGTATCAGTTGATCTTCTTTTTCTTCGGCGGCACGACGGTGGCGCCATTATCCGCCGGCTGCTCTTCCGGCTGGCCGTCGACTGCGATGTTCGGGTCCGAGCCCTTGTCGGCTTCGAGCTTGCGCCAGCGCTTGACGTTGGCATTGTGCTCCTCGAGCGTCGCAGCGAAAACGTGGCCACCAGTGCCGTCGGCGACGAAATAAAGGTCCTGTGTCTTCCAGGGATTGGCGACGGCTTCCAGCGCATCCTTGCCGGGATTGGCGATCGGCGTCGGCGGCAGACCCTTGATGACATAGGTGTTGTAAGGTGTGTCCCGCTTGAGGTCCGACTGGTAGATGGGCCGGTCGGCGGGTTTGCCCTCGCCGCCGAAGAGACCGTAGATGATCGTCGGATCGGACTGCAGGCGCATGCCCTTGCCGAGCCTGTTCAGGAAAACGGAGGCGACATGGGCACGCTCGTCGGGAACGCCGGTTTCCTTTTCGACGATCGAGGCGAGTGTCACGAATTCCACTTTGGATCGCAGCGGCAGCGAGGAGTCGCGCTTGTCCCAGATCTGATCGACGAGCTTCTGCTGCGCAGCCGCCATCTGGTCGATGATCTCCGCGCGCTTGGTGCCGCGCGAGAATTTGTAGGTATCCGGACGCAGGCTGCCCTCGGTCGGCAGTGCGGCCGGCAAGTCACCTTCGAGCACGGTATCCTGCAGCATGCGGTCGAACATCTGGCGGACCGTCAAGCCCTCAGGGAAGGAAACGGAATAGAGAATGGACTTGCCCGATTTCAGAAGCTCCATGATATCGCTCATGGAGGCCTTCGCCTTGATCTCGTACTCACCCGCCTTCAGGCTCTCACCGGCAGAAAGATGCGTTGCCGTGAGATAGCGGAAAATGCGGGCATCGCTGATGATTGCGTTGCGCTCGAGGTTCGAGGCGATTTCGGCCAGACCAGCGCCGTTGCGGACGATGAAATTGGTGTTGGTCTGCAGCGGACCCGGGTTCCGATAGGTCGATGTGGCATAGTAGAAGCCGATGACGGCGACGACGCAGACCAGAACCGCCAGCGTCATGATGAAGTTCAGGAAAAGAACGACCTGGCCGCGGGCTTTCCTGGACCGCCGCGGCGGCTCCGGGACACGCTCAGGACGCAGGGCTTCGTTCGGCGACTTCGGGATGATCGGTCCCTTCTGCGCCTGGCTATCGTTGCTCTGGTTCGTCGTATCGCTCACCGGCAATCCTCTAAAACTTGACCCTCACTTCGCTATTTCGCGAAGCAATGCGGCAAAAGCAGGTTCTGCCGCCGTTCAAAGACGCCGTTGCCGGTCGTTATGCTTTCGCACGCCCTCCTACGCAACGTAGAGGACGGCCGGTTGCGGTGTAAGGGAGACCCGCCACCGCACAGGACTTTTATTGCGCGTAACGGCGCAGCACGAGCGACGCGTTCGTGCCGCCGAATCCGAACGAGTTGGACAGCGCCACATTGATTTCCCGCTCACGAGCCTTATGCGGAACAAGATCGATCGCCGTCTCACGTTCGGGATTGTCGAGATTGAGCGTCGGCGGAGCGATATTGTCGCGGATGGCGAGCGTGGTGAAGATCGCCTCGATGGCGCCGGCTGCACCGAGAAGGTGTCCAGTCGCCGACTTGGTCGRAGACATGGAGATCTTCGACGCCGCGTTGCCGACCAACCGCTCGACGGCGCCGAGTTCGATCGTATCGGCCATGGTCGAGGTACCGTGGGCGTTGATGTAATCGATATCGGCCGGCGTCAGCCCGGCGCGCTTCAGCGCCATCGCCATGCAGCGGCCGGCACCATCGCCGTCTTCGGACGGCGCAGTGATGTGATAGGCATCGCCTGACAGGCCGTAGCCGACGATTTCGGCGTAGATCCTGGCGCCGCGCGCCTTGGCGTGTTCCAGTTCCTCGAGCACGACGATGCCGGCGCCTTCGCCCATGACGAAGCCATCGCGGTCGCGATCATAGGGGCGCGAAGCCTTCTGCGGGTCGTCGTTGTGCTGGGTCGACAGCGCCTTGCAAGCGGCAAAGCCTGCAAGCGAAATGCGGCTGACGGGGGATTCCGTGCCGCCGGCGACCATGACGTCGGCGTCACCCAGCGCGATCAGCCGCGCGGCATCGCCGATCGCATGCGCACCCGTCGAGCAGGCGGTGACGACCGAATGATTGGGTCCGCGCAGCTTGTGGCGGATCGAGACCTGGCCGGAGACGAGGTTGATCAGGCGGCCGGGAATGAAGAAGGGCGAGATACGGCGCGGGCCCTTGTCGCGCAGGGTGTAACCCGCCTCGACGATGCCTTCGATACCACCAATGCCAGAGCCGATCAGCACGCCGGTGGCGATCTGGTCCTCATCGGTTTCAGGATGCCAGCCGGCATCGGCAAGCGCCATGTCGGCGGCGGCCATGCCGTAGATGATGAAGGGATCGACCTTGCGCTGCTCCTTCGGCTCCATCCACTGATCGACATTGAAGGTGCCGTCGGTGCCGTCACCGATAGGAATACGGCAGGCGATCTTGGCGGGAAGGTCATCGACCTCGAATTCGGTGACGAGGCGGGCGCCGTTCTGACCGGCAAGCAGCCGCGACCACGTCACCTCGGTTCCGCATCCCAAGGGTGATACCATGCCGGTACCGGTGATGACGACACGTCTCATCGCGTGCTTTCCCCCGCCTCTTATGTTCTATGGAGAAGTATGCCGAAAAGAAAAGGGCGGACTCCAGGCCCGCCCTTTCTCAAATTCACAGGATCAGGCCTGGGCCTTCTCAATAAACTTCACTGCATCGCCGACCGTCAGGATCGAGTCGGCAGCGTCGTCAGGAATTTCAACGCCGAATTCTTCTTCGAAAGCCATGACAAGTTCGACCGTGTCGAGCGAGTCAGCGCCCAGATCGTCGATAAAGCTGGCGCTCTCGACGACCTTGTCGGCATCAACGCCAAGATGATCAATAACAATTTTCTTTACGCGTTCTGCGATATCGCTCATGTCGGTTTCCTCGACCTTATGTCCTGATCGGAATGCCATCGCGGCACCCCTACCCTGTTTCAGCCTGCGATGTTTTCAGACATCCTCGGCAAACTCGTTTACCCGGCTTCAGAGATGTCCCAGGCTTGCAAAATAGCCCGCCGGTCCGTCTGCTTTCTCGGGACGACTGTTGACAGTCATGGCCCGCTTAACATGCTTTATGTCTGCCGCAAAGCCAGAAAATCAACGGTTCGTGATTGCTCAACATGCTATTGGCGGAAATATTCCCATGCCAACAGTTTGTCGTTTCAGATCATCGCCATGCCGCCGTTTACGTGCAGCGTCTGACCCGTCATGTAAGCAGCCTCGGAGGACGCAAGGTAAGCCACCGCCGAAGCGACCTCGCCGCCCGTGCCCATGCGCTTCATCGGGATCGCCCCCATGATCGCTTCMTTCTGCTTGTCGTTCAGCTTGCCGGTCATGGCGCTCTCGATGAAGCCCGGTGCCACGCAATTGACCGTCACGTTGCGGGTGGCAATTTCCTGCGCCAAGGACTTGGTGAAGCCGATCATGCCGGCCTTGGAGGCGCAGTAATTGGCCTGCCCTGGATTGCCGGTGACGCCGACGACGGAGGTGATGTTGATGATGCGGCCATAGCGGCGACGCATCATCGGATGCGTCAATTCGCGCGTCAGGCGGAACGTCGATGTCAGGTTCACTTCGAGGACGGCGTCCCAATCCTCGTCGCTCATGCGTACAAAGAGCCCGTCGCGGGTGATGCCGGCATTGTTGACGAGAATATCGACGCCTTCGAGGTCGGCTTCGGCCTTCTGGCCGAGCGCCTTGACCTCATCGCGGTCGGACAGATTGGCCGGGAAGATCTTGACGCGCTCGCCGAGATCGGCGGCCAGCGCTTCCAGTTTCTCGACGCGGGTGCCGTGCAGGCCGACGATAGCGCCCTGCTTATGAAGAAGGCGGGCGATTTCCTCGCCGATACCGCCGGATGCGCCGGTGACGAGAGCCTTGCGGCCGGAAAGATCGAACATGGAAACGTTCCTTATATCTGGAGATACCAATCAGGCCATGAGGGCGGCGACGGCCGCGTCGATATCCGCCGGACCGTTGACGGAGATGCCGTTGATCGTCTTGTCGATGCGGCGGGCAAGGCCGGTCAGCACCTTGCCGGAACCGAGTTCATAAAGCGTCGTGACGCCATTTCCGGCGAACCATTCCACCGTCTCGCGCCAGCGGACCTGGCCGGTCACCTGCTCGACCAGGAGGCTGGCGATCTCGTCGGCGCCTGTCACGGGCGCAGCACGGACATTGGCGATGACAGGCACGACCGGATCGGATTTGGCGACAGTTGCCAGCGCTTCGCGCATGGCGTTGGCGGCCGGCGCCATCAGTGTCGAATGGAACGGAGCGGAGACCGGCAGCAGGATGGCGCGCTTGGCGCCCTTGTCGGTCGCAAGGCCGGCCGCCTTTTCGACGGCTGCCTTCTCGCCCGAGATGACGATCTGGCCGCCGCCATTGTCGTTGGCGATCTGGCAGGCGCCGGCAGCGGCCGCTGCCTCGCAAACGGCAACGACGTCGGCATGTTCGAGGCCGATGATCGCGGCCATAGCGCCGACGCCGACTGGGACGGCCGCCTGCATGGCATTGCCGCGGATGCGCAACAGCCGCGCGGTGTCGGCGAGCGAAAAGGTGCCGGCGGCGCAAAGTGCCGAATATTCGCCGAGCGAATGACCGGCGACGTAGGCGATCTTCGACTTCAGATCCAGCCCTTTGGCTTCGAGAACGCGGACGACGGCGATCGAGACGGCCATCAGCGCCGGCTGGGCATTCGCCGTCAACGTCAACGTATCCTCGGGACCGTTGAACATGACGTCCGAAAGCTTTTCACCGAGCGCCTGATCGACCTCTTCGAAAACGGCGCGAGCTTCCGCGAAATTCTCGGCGAGATCCTTGCCCATGCCGACGGCCTGACTGCCCTGACCGGGAAAAGTGAAAGCGATGGTCATTTTCATGTCCCTGATTACGCCCCTTAAGGCTGTTTTGCCTCCAATTGACATTCTTTCCGGCAGAGTCAAGTGGCGCCTCATTCTCCGCAAAGCCTTTCGCACCGGCGCAAAAGCCCGGTTTTTGCTCTTGCGCTCCGCCAAATCCAGCCTAGATTTGCGCGGACCTCCCCAAGGCTTTCACCTCTCTCCCAAGGTTTTTTTCATGAAGTACAATTCACTAGGCCGCACTGAGATTTCCGTTTCAGAGATTTGCCTTGRCACCATGACCTGGGGTTCGCAGAACAGCGAAGCCGATGCTCATGCGCAGATGGACTACGCCGTCGAAAAGGGCGTCAATTTCTTCGACACGGCCGAGCTTTATCCGACCACCCCGGTTTCGGCGGCGACACAGGGCTGGACCGAAGACTATATCGGCAGTTGGCTCAAGAAGACCGGCAAGCGCGGCGATATCGTGCTCGCCACCAAGGTCGCAGGCCGCGGCCGCGACTATATACGCGGCGGCGAAGGTGCCGATGCAAAGAATATCCGCCTGGCGCTCGAGGCCAGTCTGGCGCGGCTGAAGACCGATTATATCGACCTCTACCAGATCCACTGGCCGAACCGCGGCCATTTCCATTTCCGCCAGAACTGGAGCTACAATCCCTTCAACCAGGATCGCGACGAGGCCGTCGCCAATATGCTCGACATCCTGGAAACGCTCGGTGCGCTGGTGAAGGAAGGCAAGATCCGCGCGATCGGTCTTTCCAACGAGACCACCTGGGGCATACAGAAATATCTGACGCTCTCCGAACAGAAGAACCTGCCGCGCGTTGCGAGCGTCCAGAACGAATATAATCTGCTCTACCGCCATTTCGATCTCGATCTCGCCGAGCTCTCGCATCACGAGGATGTAGGGCTGCTCGCTTATTCGCCGCTCGCCGGCGGCATCCTCTCCGGAAAATATGTCGATGGTGTCAGGCCGAAGGGTTCGCGCGGTTCGATCAACCCCGATATCGGAGGCCGCCTGCAGCCCCTGCAAGAGCCGGCGACCAAAGCCTATCTGCAGATCGCGGCCAGATATGGTCTCGATCCGGCAGCGATGGCGCTTGCCTTCTGCCGATCAAGGCCGTTCATGGCGTCGGTCATCATCGGCGCAACCTCGATGGAGCAGTTGAAAGTCGATATCAGTGCGGCCGACCTAACGCTTTCGGACGAGGTGCTCACGGAGATCGCCAAGGTGCACCGGCAGTATCCGCTGACGCTTTGATCATCTTCCTTTAACGCCTGCCCGACGCCGAACAGGATGGGGAGCATGATGTCGCCCGAAAACCGCTCACAGTTTTCGGCATCACGCTCTACTCACCGGTCTGCGTCGGGTTCGATTGTCCGATTGCGCTTGCCTTTCCGCGAAAAATCCGTATAAGCCGCCCTGTTCGTTAACCCGGTCTTCTGGCTGGTGGCTGAACGGAGGGCCGGTTTCCTCTCGGAAATCGTTCGGAACGGAAGCGTTCCAGCCTCCCGTGTCTCCGCTCTCGACCGTCTCGGAAACGCTTTCTTGCCTGGGTCCGCCCAATCAGGAGCAGTCGTTGAGGCTTAGCCGCCGAATATCGGGTTGAACCAAACGCAAGAAAGGCAAAGCTGTCATGGCTCTTTATGAACATGTATTCCTTGCCCGGCAGGATATTTCCGCTCAGCAGGTCGATGCCCTCGTAGAACAGTACAAGGGTGTGATCGAAGCGAATGGCGGTAAGGTCGGGCGTATCGAGAACTGGGGCCTCAAGTCCCTCACCTACCGCATCAAGAAGAACCGCAAGGCGCACTACGCCCTGATGGACATTGATGCCCCGGCTGCTGCCGTCCAGGAAATGGAACGTCAGATGCGCATCAGCGAAGACGTTCTTCGCTACATGACGATCGCCGTCGAGAAGCATGAAGAAGGTCCGTCTGCAATGATGCAGAAGCGCGACCGTGATGACCGTCCGCGTGAAGGCGGCCGTGGCCCGCGTGAAGGCGGCTTCGGTGATCGCGATCGCGGCCCGCGCCCGCCGCGTGAAGGTGGCTTCGGCGACCGTGACGACCGTCCGCGCCGTCCGCGCGAAGACCGTGTATAAGGGAGATCTGAGATATGTCTGAAACTTCCTCCGCTCCGGTCCGCCGCCCGTTCCATCGCCGCCGCAAGACCTGCCCGTTCTCCGGCGCCAATGCGCCGCGGATCGACTACAAGGACGTACGCCTGCTGCAGCGCTACATTTCCGAGCGCGGCAAGATCGTTCCGTCCCGCATCACGGCCGTTTCCCAGAAGAAGCAGCGCGAACTCGCCCAGGCGATCAAGCGCGCCCGTTTCCTCGGCCTGCTGCCCTACGTCGTCGCCTGATCGGTCGACGCCAATACTTTTGAGGGAAGGCATTCGTGCCTTCCCTTCTCCCTTCCGCGATGGGCGCGGATCGGAACTCTTAAAACCCATGTTGAGACGTTTCTGAATTTGATTCAGCAACATCCTCTAACTGCTTGATGAAGCAGGACAGCGACCTTGAAACGACCGAACATTAGAACGCTGCTGATCGGCGCACTCGCCGGATTGACCGCCGCCCTGCTGGTGCTGGGCGCGAGCATGCAGCCGTCGTTTTTCAGCGCGCTTCTCTACACGGCCTCGGCGCTGCCGATCCTGATCGTCGGGCTCGGATGGGGCAATGCCGCCGCGGTCTCGGCCGTCGTCACCGCTGCGGCCCTCGGGGCGATCTTGATTTCGCCCTCCTTCGCGCTGATCATGACGCTGGTGACGCTTCTGCCGGCCGGTTGGCTCAGCCATCTCGCCAATCTGGCGCGTCCGGCCGCCGAACTCGGCGGCCCCGACCATCTGCTTGCCTGGTATCCGCTCTCCGATATCCTGCTGCATCTCTGCGGTCTGGTGACGCTCGCCGTCATCGTCATCGGTGTGATCATCGGCTACGGGCCTGAGATTACCGATCCGATCGTCGATCTGCTGATCACCTCGCTCAAGCAGCAGCAGCCGGAATTCATGCCCGATCCGGCGGCGACTGCGCAGACCAAGTCGCTGATCCTGCTGATGCTGCCGGCTTTGCAGGGCGGCATGTGGGTCAGCATGCTGTTTGCCGCCTATTACTTCGCCGTGCGCATCGTCTCAGCGTCCGGCCGCGGCCTTCGCCCGCGCGAGGATATTCCCTCGTCGCTGCGCATGAACCGCAACTCGATCTTCATCTTCCTGGCCGGGCTTGCCGCCTGCTTTTTCGGCGGCATTCCGGCGCTGGTCGGTGCGACCGTGATCGGCACCTTCGGCGCCGGCTTCATGCTTTCCGGTTTCGCCTCGCTGCATTTCCGCACGCGCGGCAAGGACTGGCGCATACCGGCTCTCATCCTCTGCTATCTGGCCTCGATGCTCATGCTGCTGCCAGCTCTCCTCATCCTCGTTCTCGGTCTCAGCGATACGCGCAAGGCGATCGCGCTGACCCCGACGAAAGATGCTGATGCCCCCAAACAATCCGATACGAAAATCTGAGACACAAGAAAGGAAAAAGAAAATGGAAGTCATCCTTCTCGAACGCATCTCCAAGCTCGGCCAGATGGGCGAAACCGTAAAGGTTCGCGACGGCTTTGCCCGTAACTACCTGCTGCCGCTCGGCAAGGCGCTGCGCGCCAACGCCGCCAACAAGACCCGCTTCGAAGCCGAGCGTGCGACGCTCGAAGCCCGCAACCTCGAGCGCAAGTCGGAAGCCCAGAAGGTCGCCGACGTTCTCGACGGCAAGTCCTTCATCGTCGTGCGTTCCGCCGGCGAAACCGGCCAGCTCTACGGTTCGGTTGCTGCCCGTGACGTAGTCGAGATTCTCGCCGCCGAAGGCTTCAACATCGGCCGCAACCAGGTCCACCTCAACACGCCGATCAAGTCGATCGGCCTGCACAAGGTCGAACTGCAGCTGCATGCCGAAGTCGAAATCCACGTCGAGCTGAACGTTGCCCGTTCGGCCGAAGAGGCAGAGCGCCAGTCCAAGGGCGAAGAACTCACCTCGGTCGACGCGATCTACGGCGTCGACGAAGACGCGCTGCGTCCGGAAGACTTCTTCGATCCGGAAGCCGACGGCGTCGACGAAAACGAAGCATAATTTCGTCGGAGCGATCCGCGACAGGGAAGCCCGGCCACCGCGCCGGGCTTTTTCGTTTCCATCCCTTCCATAGGCGTAGTGGACTGGGTCGCTTTTTAAGGGGATTGTCCGGATGTTTTTGCTGCGTGCCTTATGGCATCGCGCTAAAGTAGCGTTCTCCGAAACGGATGGKCTGAGTCGGCGCCATACCGTGTCGTGCGGGTGACACTGCCAGTATTTCTCCTTTGTGTCGCCCAAGACTGTGGAGAAGTCGAACAACGTGCACAGCGTTCAGGATTTAGGCGAAGCGAGCCCCCGCTCCTTTCGTAGCCTCTTGATTTTCGCGTCCGGAATTGCAAATCCGGAGCTGGAAAAAGACAGAACGGATGATGATGAACGACGCCGCTCGAAAGATTACAGCTGTTGCCCCGTCGGAGCAGCATTATCGCGAAGCACCCAACAATATCGAAGCCGAGCAGGCGCTTCTGGGTGCGATCCTGATGAACAACGACGCCTATTACCGGGTGTCGGACTTCCTGAAGCCGATCCATCTCTATGAACCGCTGCACCGGAAGATCTTCGAGGTTGCCGGCGATATCATCCGCATGGGCAAGATCGCCAACCCGGTGACGATCAAGACCTTCCTGAAAGCCGACGAGAAGGTCGGCGACATGACGGTTTCGCAATATCTGGCGAGTCTCGTCAGCAATGCCGTCACCGTCATCAATGCCGAGGATTACGGCCGGGCGATCTACGACCTGGCGCTGCGCCGGGCGCTGATCACCATCGGCGAAGATGTCGTCAATATCGCCTATGACGCGCCGCTCGACATGCCGCCGCAGTCGCAGATCGAGGATACGGAACGCCGCCTCTTCGAATTGGCGGAAAACGGCCGCTACGACGGCGGCTTCCAGGCCTTCAACGATGCCGTTGCGCTAGCCATCGACATGGCGGCCGTCGCCAAGGAACGTGACGGCGGGCTTTCCGGCATTTCCACCGGCATCCATTCGCTGGATTCCAAGATGGGCGGCCTGCAGCGTTCGGACTTGATCGTGCTGGCCGGACGCCCCGGCATGGGCAAGACCTCGCTTGCCACCAACATTGCCTATAATATTGCCGCCGCCTACGAAGGCGAAGTCCAGTCGGACGGCAGCATGAAGGCGAAGAACGGCGGCGTCGTCGGCTTCTATTCGCTCGAAATGTCGTCGGAACAGCTCGCCACCCGTATCATCTCCGAGCAGACGGAAGTCTCCTCCTCGAAGATCCGCCGCGGCGACATCAACGATGCCGATTTCGAAAAGCTCGTCGCCTGCTCGATGATGATGCAGAAGGTGCCGCTCTATATCGACCAGACCGGCGGTATCTCGATCGCCCAGCTTTCGGCGCGCGCCCGCCGCCTCAAGCGCCAGCGCGGCCTCGACGTGCTTGTGGTCGACTACATTCAGCTGATGACCGGTTCGGGCAAATCCAGCGACAACCGCGTGCAGGAAATCACCCAGATCACCACCGGCCTCAAGGCGCTCGGCAAGGAGCTCAACGTTCCGATCATCGCGCTGTCGCAGCTCTCGCGTCAGGTCGAAAGCCGCGACGACAAGCGGCCGCAGCTGTCCGACCTTCGCGAATCCGGCTCGATCGAGCAGGATGCCGACGTTGTGCTCTTCGTGTTCCGCGAGGAATATTACGTCAAGAATTCGGAGCCGCGCGACATCCACGATCCGAAATATCCGGAATGGGAAGCGCTGTTCGACAAGGTGAAGGGCACGGCCGACGTCATCATCGCCAAGCAGCGCCACGGGCCGACGGGCACGGTGAAACTCGCCTTCCAGTCAGAATTCACGCGCTTTGCCGATCTCGCCGATCCTTCCTTCACACAGTACGAGGAACATTGACGCGGTTTTCCGGGTCAATTTCCCTTAGAAAACTGCGGCCCGCAACAAGGCCACCGCCACAACGCCGACGACGACGCTGGCRAGCATCGGCAGGCGGCGGGCGGCCAGCGCCGTTGCGGCACATGCCAGTGTCTCCGCCCAGCCGGTCGCAAAGGCGGTCGGAGCTATCACCGCCATCAGGACCGCCGGCGGGATCGCCTCAATCGCCGTTTTCCAGCGTTCGTCCAGCTGCACATGACGGATGAGGACGAGACCACTGATGCGCGTGAAAATCGTCGCGAATGCCATAGCGAGGATGGCAAGCAGGGTATTGATATCAAGCGTCATGCGGCCTGCTCCTGTACCCGACCCTTCCAGAAAGCCATCACCAGTCCGGCCAAAGCACCGGCTGCGATATACCAGACGCCCGGCACGAAATGATGGACGACAACGGCTGCAATTCCGCTCGCGGCCAGAATTGCGCCCGTTTCCGGTCCCTTCCAGAAGCCCATGACCAGCACGACAAACACGGCCGGAAAGGCGAAATCGAGACCGATGACCGCGGGATCGCCCAGAAAGGCGCCGAGCAACGCGCCTGCCAGCGAAGAGCCGACCCAGGCGGCATAGAAGGGCATGACGATACCGGCATACCATACGGGCGTCAGCCGTGTGCTGCCGGCGCGGAACTCCGCCATGGCCCAGAGTTCGTCGGCAAGGAACAACATGGCGGCATAGCGCCTGATGGTGGAGAAGGACTGCATCTTCATGCCGATGGAAGCGCTCATCAGCACATGGCGGATGTTGACCAGCAGGGTGGCAAAGCCGACGCCGACCCAGCTTGCCGGATGCGCCCATATATCCATTGCCACGAACTGCGAGCCACCGGCAAAGACCAGCGCGCTCATCAGCGCTGTTTCCAAGACCGAAAGCCCCTTGGTGGCCGAAATCGCGCCGAAAACCAGGCCGATCGGAGCAACGGCGACGACAAGTGGAAAGATGGCGCGCATTCCGGCAAGAAATTCGCCGGTCGGCCGGCTCTGCTGCAACATGGCAACCTCCCGATTAAGATCGCGGAGCAGTAGCCCAGCCCGACCCAGCCGTATTGAACGTAAGTGATCAGCCCGTTCGGAATTGACCGGGTGTTACGCCTGTGCGCGCCTTGAAGTGCCGGGTGAAATGCGCCTGATCGGCAAAACCGCATTCGAACGCAATATCGGCCGGCATGCGCCCCTGCCGCAGCAACCTGCGGGCCACCTGCACGCGCCGGTCCGTCAGGAAGGCATGCGGCGTAATGTGGTATTCCTTGCGGAAGGCGCGGATGAGATGCGCGCGGCTCAACCTCGCCACCCCGGCCAGTTCCTCAAGGCCGACGTCGCTGTCGAAATTCTCGATGAGGTATTCGCGGGCGCGGGCGACGGCGCTTCGCTCCTGTGTATCGACAGGCACGACCATAGTGCTGCCGTGGCGCGCAAAGATCGCCGCCAGCACCGAGAACATGCTTTCATCGGACTCCAATGCACCTGCACCCCTTTCGAGCGTGCGATGGGCGGAGTGAAAAGCATTGGCGAGCTGCGGATCGTGTGGAAGCCCGCCGGAAAAAGACGGCGTCGCGTGAAAGGCCTTGCCGGTCACATCCTCCAGAATATCGATGAATAATTTCATGTCCGGATAGATCATGCGGTAACGGTAGCCCTCGCCGCCGGGAGCACCGTCATGAATGACGCCGGGATCGATAAGATAAAGGTCGCCCGGGCCGGTTTCCTCCCGCCTGCCGCTCAGCGTGGCGATCTGGCTGCCGCTTTCAATCGCGCCGATGCTGAATGTATCGTGCGCATGCGGCGCATATTCATGAGTGAGGAAGGTAGCGCTCAGACACTCCATGTCGCGGAAGCGGCTGTCCCGCCAAAAGCGGGCCGATTCCACGTTGGCGAGCGGCATAGCCTCCGCCGCCTCTTTCTGAGATACGTTCTGCATGCGGGTAGATTAGCGCCGAAGCCGCCATGCGTCTTGAACAAAAGTGATCGTACAGGCGGCAAAGGATGGTATGTGACCGCCCGCGCTTTCCCTTGGTCGCAATGCTCACTAGACTGGGTGAGGTGATTTTCCCTTCATTTCTTCACGGCGATTCATGACAGATTTTCCCATTCCCTTCGACGACGACGATCTTTTCGCTTCCGCAGGCCTGCGGCTGACCGTCGACTTGACCGCGCTGACGGAGAACTGGCGCGATATGGCGCGCCGCTCCGGTGCAGCGCGCGCCTCGGCCGTCGTCAAGGCGGATGCCTATGGCATGGGCATCGAGGATGCCGGCGAAGCGCTCTATATGGCGGGCGCCCGCGACTTCTTCGTCGCGACCGTCGACGAGGGCGTCACCCTTCGCCTCTATGCGCCGGAGGCGCGCATCTTCGTGCTCTCCGGCATCTGGCCGGGCACCGAGCGGCGCTTCTTCGACAATGATCTGGTGCCGGTGATTTCCTCCGACGAGCAACTCGCCTTCTGGATGGCGGTGCTGGCCGATTACGGCGACTATCCCTGCGCGCTGCATGTCGATACTGGTTTCAATCGGCTCGGACTGCATATCGACGATGCGATCGCGCTCGTCGACGACGTTTCGCGGCCGGCGAGTTTCGCGCCGGTGCTTGTCATGAGCCATCTCGCCTGCGCCGACGATCCCAGCCATGCGATGAACCGGCGGCAGCTCGAATCATTCCACAGGGTTAGCGCCGCCTATGAAGGCATCGATTCAAGTCTTGCCGCCTCGGCCGGCATCTTTCTCGGCGACGATTATCACTTCGACCTGACCCGCCCCGGCATTGCGCTTTATGGCGGCGAAGCGGTCTGCGGCATGACGAACCCGATGCGGCCGGTGGCAACAGCGGAAGCGCGCATCATCCAGGTGCGAAATGTCGAGGCCGGCGAGACCGTCAGCTACGGGCGGGCGCTGCAGCTCAACCGCAAAAGCCGGCTGGCGATCGCCTCGGCCGGTTATGCCGACGGCTATATGCGCAGCCAGTCGAGCGGTGGCGTGCCGCTGCGCCAAGCGGTGCCGCAAGGCGGGCAAGGTTTCATCGCCGGACACAAGGTGCCGGTTGCCGGCCGCATCACCATGGACCTGACGATCTTCGATATCACCGACCTGCCTGACAATGCCGTGCGTGCCGGGGATTATGTCGAGCTGTTCGGCAAGAATATGCCAGTCGACGACGTGGCGCGGGCAGCAGGCACGATCGGATACGAGATCCTGACCAGCATGGGGCTCCGCCACGAGCGGCGCTATGTCGCCGAGGAGTAGAGTTCGCCCGTCAACGGCTGCTGAGCGCAAGCCGGACCCCGAGCGCCACGAAGAGCGCGCCGAGGCTGCGATCGAGCCATAGCCCGACTTTCTGATTATGCCTGAGCGCATCGGCAAGGCGCCCTCCGAGAAGGACGAGCGGCGGCTCGATGAAGGCAGCGACGACAATGATGAGCCCGCCATGCAGCAGGAGTTGGGCCCATGCCGGTCCTGCCCCTTCGACGACGAATTGCGGCAGGAAGGCCAGGAAGAAGATCGCCACCTTCGGATTGAGCAGCGACACAAGGATTCCTTGCCGGTAGATCCTTGCGACCGGCATTTCTTCACCGGCAGCCTTTATCAGTCCATTGCCGCCGCCGGCGCGCAAAGCCTGAATGCCGAGCCAGACGAGATAAGCGGCACCGATCCATTTGACTGTCGAGAAGGCGACGGCGGAAGCGGCAAGTATGGCCGAAAGGCCGAGTGCCGCCATCAGGACATGCAGACAGGCGCCGGACCAGACGCCGAACAGCGCGGAAAAACCGGCACGTTTTCCGCTTCTCATCGTGTGACCGAGGATGAAGGCGATATCGGGGCCAGGCGAGAGGTTGAGCAAAACCGCCGCCGACAGAAATGCAAGCCAGTGTGCGAGCGAATAATCGAACATCTTCCACCGTTCCGGATGACTAGGAGCAAAGGATAGGCACGGGTGCGCTGATGGGGAAATCATTAGTTTTGATCCGTCACGACAGCCATTATCTCAAGCACGATATTGATTCGATGAGGCGGCGCGTCTGCTTCACTTGGAAACCCGGACTGAAAGAGTAATTGATGGCGAAGGCCAGGACACAATTCATCTGCCAGAGTTGCGGCACGGTTCATAACCGCTGGGCCGGCAAATGCGAGAACTGCGGCGAGTGGAACACCATCGTCGAGGAAGACCCGATGGGCGGGATCGGCTCCGGTCCCGGCAAGACACCAAAGAAGGGCCGACCGGTGGCGCTGACGGCGCTGTCGGGCGAGATCGAGGAGGCGCCGCGCATCCATACCGCAATGTCGGAGCTCGATCGGGCGCTTGGCGGCGGCTTCGTGCGCGGCTCGGCGGTACTGATTGGCGGCGATCCCGGCATCGGCAAATCGACGCTGCTCATGCAGGCGGCCGCCGCCCTTGCGCGGCGCGGCCATAAGATCATCTACGTCTCCGGCGAAGAAGCCGTGGCGCAGGTGCGGCTGCGGGCGCAACGCCTTGCGGCGGCCGATACCGACGTGATGCTGGCGGCCGAAACCAATGTCGAGGATATTCTGGCGACGCTCGCCGAGGGCAAGCGGCCGGACCTCGTCATCATCGATTCCATCCAGACGCTGTGGAGCGAACTTGCCGAATCCGCGCCGGGAACGGTGACGCAGGTGCGCACCGGCGTCCAGGCAATGATCCGTTTCGCCAAGCAGACGGGCGCCGCCATGGTGCTCGTCGGCCACGTGACCAAGGACGGGCAGATCGCCGGGCCGCGCGTCGTCGAGCACATGGTCGATGCCGTGCTTTATTTCGAAGGCGATCGCGGCCATCACTACCGCATCCTGCGCACGGTCAAGAACCGGTTCGGCCCGACCGACGAGATCGGCGTCTTCGAAATGTCAGACAAAGGCTTACGCGAAGTCGCCAATCCCTCGGAACTCTTCCTCGGCGAGCGCAACGAAAAATCGCCGGGCGCTGCCGTCTTCGCCGGCATGGAGGGCACGCGTCCCATTCTCGTCGAAGTGCAGGCGCTGGTGGCGCCGACCTCGCTCGGCACGCCGCGGCGCGCCGTCGTCGGCTGGGATTCGGCCAGGCTGTCGATGATCCTGGCGGTGCTTGAGGCTCATTGCGGCGTCCGGCTCGGCCAGCACGACGTCTACCTCAACGTCGCCGGCGGTTACCGTATCTCCGAACCGGCGGCCGATCTGGCCRTTGCCTCGGCACTCGTTTCCTCACTTGCCGGTATTGCCCTTCCTGCCGATTGCGTCTATTTCGGCGAAGTCAGCCTGTCGGGCGCCATCCGACCGGTTGCACACACCGCCCAGCGTCTCAAGGAAGCCGAGAAGCTGGGTTTTTCCGCTGCACTGCTTCCATCCGCCTCCGCCGAACTGCCGAAGGGCTCCGGCGGGCGCTGGAGCGAAGTCGGAAGCCTGCCGGATCTGGTCGCGCGCATCGCCGGATCGAAGGGAGCGCTGCGTGTGGAAGACGATGTTTGATCCTTTCATTGCCAGGAATGGTGATGATATAGGAGGCACACGATAAGGCACGACACGGCCGCCAAGCGGCAGTCCTGGAGTTGAATTTACATGCCCATTACGATTTTCGACGGTATTGTCATCGGCGTCGTGCTCTTCTCCGCCGTGCTGGCGATGGTCCGCGGCTTTTCGCGCGAGATCCTCTCGATCGCGAGCTGGGGCGGTTCGGCCGCCGCTGCCTATTACCTCTATCCCTACCTGCTGCCCTACGCGAAAAAATATACCGATGACGACCGCATCGCGATCGTCGGTTCGGCAGCGGTCGTCTTCCTGATCGCGCTCATCGTCATCTCCTTCATTACGATGAAGATCGCCGATTTCATCATCGACAGCCGCGTCGGCGCGCTCGACCGCACGCTCGGCTTCCTGTTCGGGGCGGCGCGCGGCGTGCTGCTCCTGGTCGTCGCCGTCGCCTTCTGGAACTGGCTGGTCGATGTCGACCACCGTCCGGCCTGGGTCAACGAAGCGAAGTCGAAACCTTTCCTGGATTCGATGGTCGTGAAGCTGAAATCGGTTCTGCCGGAGCAATTTGCCCAGATGATACCGGAAAGCATCCGTGATAAGCTGCAGCCGCCGGCACAGGGCGCCGAAGGTACCACTCCGCCGGCGGGCGACCAGGCTCCGGCGGAAGACGCACCGACCGCGCCTGCAGACGGCGCACAGCAGCCGGCGAATTGACACAGTGTTCAAGAGCTTGACCCGCCTTCCGGCAATTGCCATTTGAGCGGAACATGAAATGAGGGTCCGGCCGGGCATCCCAGCTCCGCCGGGCTCAGCTGTTTCTGGAAATGCCGATCCATTCTTGTGAGAGCAGAGGCCCGCAGAAATGAACCAGTCCCATTCCTTCCCGACCGACGATCCGCTCGACGGAGATACGCTGCATGAAGAATGCGGGGTTTTCGGAATTTTGGGACATTCCGATGCCGCCGCGCTCACGGCGCTTGGCCTGCATGCGCTTCAACATCGCGGACAGGAAGCGGCCGGCATCGTCTCCTTCGACGGCAAGCGCTTTTATCAAGAGCGCCATATGGGCCTCGTCGGTGACCACTATACCAATCCGATGACGCTCGCCCGCCTGCCCGGCAGCATTACGATCGGTCATACCCGCTACTCGACAACCGGCGAAGTGGCCATGCGCAACGTGCAGCCGCTCTTTGCCGAACTGGAAGAAGGCGGCATCGCCATTGCCCATAACGGCAATTTCACCAACGGCCTGACGCTGCGCCGCCAGATCATCGCGACCGGCGCCATCTGTCAGTCGACGTCCGATACTGAAGTCGTCCTCCACCTCATCGCCCGTTCCCGCCACGCTTCCACATCCGACCGCTTCATCGATGCCATTCGCCAGATGGAAGGCGGCTATTCGATGCTCGCCATGACGCGCACGAAGCTGATTGCCGCGCGCGACCCGACCGGCATCCGTCCGCTGGTGATGGGCGAACTCGACGGCAAGCCGATCTTCTGTTCGGAAACCTGCGCGCTCGACATCATCGGCGCCAAGTTCATCCGCGACGTTGAGAACGGCGAGGTCGTCATATGCGAAATCCAGCCTGACGGCTCGATCAGCATCGATGCGCGCAAGCCGAGCAAGCCGCAGCCGGAGCGCCTCTGCCTGTTCGAATATGTCTATTTCGCCCGCCCGGACTCGGTCGTCGGCGGCCGCAACGTCTATACGACGCGCAAGAGCATGGGCATGAACCTTGCCAAGGAATCGCCCGTCGATGCCGACGTGATCGTGCCGGTGCCGGATGGCGGCACGCCTGCGGCGCTCGGCTATGCCCAGCAGAGCGGCATTCCCTTCGAATACGGCATCATCCGCAACCATTATGTCGGGCGCACCTTCATCGAGCCGACGCAGCAGATTCGCGCCTTCGGCGTGAAGCTGAAGCATTCCGCCAACCGGGCGATGATCGAAGGCAAGCGCGTGGTACTGGTTGATGATTCCATCGTGCGTGGGACGACGTCTCTCAAGATCGTCCAGATGATCCGTGAAGCCGGCGCGCGCGAAGTCCATGTCCGCGTCGCAAGCCCGATGATCTTCTTCCCGGATTTCTACGGCATCGACACGCCTGACGCAGACAAGCTGCTGGCAAACCAATATGCCAATGTCGAAGCCATGGCCAAATATATCGGTGCGGATTCGCTCGCCTTCCTGTCGATCGACGGCCTCTATCGCGCCGTTGGCGGCGAGGATCGCAATCCGGCCCGGCCGCAATTCACCGATCACTATTTTACCGGCGACTATCCGACGCGCCTGCTCGACAAGAACGGCGAGTCCATGGGCAACAAGATTTCCATGCTCGCCAGCAACGGCTGACACGGCTCGGCTTTCCCATTATCCATCCCGAGGGGTTCACCGCGCCCCTCTCCCCTCGTGAGGGAACACGACATCATGAATATCAATCTTGAGGGCAAGATCGCACTCGTCACCGGTGCGTCGCGCGGCATCGGATATTTCACGGCGCTGGAGCTTGCGAAAGCCGGCGCACATGTGATTGCCTGCGCACGCACGGTCGGCGGGCTCGAGGACCTCGACGATGCGATCAAGGCCATTGGTGGCGCGGCGACGCTCGTGCCCTTCGACCTTGCCGACATGAACGCGATCGACGCGCTCGGCGGCTCGATCTTCGAGCGCTGGGGCAAGCTCGACATCCTCGTCGCCAATGCGGGCGTGCTCGGCGTCATTTCGCCGATCGGCCATATCGAAGCAAAGGTGTTCGAGAAGGTGATGACCATCAACGTCGCCGCGACATGGCGGTTGATCCGCTCAGTCGACCCACTGCTTGCCCGCTCGGATGCCGGTCGTGCGGTGATCATCTCTTCGGGTGCTGCCCACAAGTGCCGCCCCTTCTGGGGCGCCTATTCCGCTTCCAAGGCTGCGGTCGAAGCGCTGGCACGCACATGGGCCGGCGAAAGTCAAAGCACACCGCTGCGGGTCACCAGCGTCGATCCGGGAGCGACACGCACGGCGATGCGAGCGCAGGCGGTGCCGGGCGAAGATCCGCAGACGCTGCCGCATCCCTCCGAGGTCGCAAAGGCGATCCTGCCGTTGCTGGGGCCTGGTGTGACCGAGACGGGTAAGCTGTTCATTGTGCGGGAGAACAAGCTCGTCGATTACCGCCTGCCGGAATAAGCACCTGCATAATTCCTTAAATCGGAATCGATTCAAGGACAAAATTATGCAGCAATTCAAGGTGCTACAGCGTCCTTTGCGCGTCCGAAAAGACGCGCGGCGCTGTCGACGTCTCAGTTCGCTGCAACGGCTGGGAAGAGATGCGTCAGGCCCGCTTCCGAAGGGCATAGCGCATTGAGGTCAACCGGTCCCTGGATGCCGTCCAAGGTGCCGTTGTCGGCAAATTGCCAGATTGACCAACGATTGCACTCTTCCTGCCTCGGTTCCCTGAACACACTGCGCAGCCACAGATAGTGGTCAGGAAAGCGCGATTCATTGCCTTTCAGAAATTTATCGGAGAACTCCTGAGTAACGTAGAAAATAGGCTTCTCCGGAAAAGTGCCCTTCAGCTCGGTGAAGAAGGCGTTCACCTCGGCAGCCATTTCCTCGAGCGTCGGGATTTTGTTGCAATTGCCGACAAACTCCAGATCGATGGCGATGGGCAGAGTTCCCTGCTCCTTCGGCACGGTCGCCAGGACATTCTGCGCCTGATCCTTGCCCGGTCGGCAGAAGGTGAAGAAATGATAAGCGCCCCTGACCAATCCAGCATCTCCGGCGCGCTGCCAGTTGTCGGCGAATTTGGAATCCCGATGATCTCCACCTTCGGTCGCCTTCATGAAGGCGAAGCGGACATTCGCCTGCGAGGCAACCACCTCCCAATCGATATCACCTTGGTGATGGCTGACATCGATGCCTTGGATCGGATAGCTGCTTAAGGAGGGATTGTTGAAGCGAAGCATTCCGAAATCGTATGCGAAATATGCCGCGAATGCGACAACCAGAATTGCAGTCGCTCCGATCGTCGATCGAGCCAGTTTCCGCATCCTTCCTCCCTATTAACAACAGTTTCTCAACCGGCCATGCGAATTTTGCGCCGCGAAAATGGCGAGGGAATTTCAAGGGCGCGCGAACGAGTTTCATCATCGGATGGATGGATCCTGTTGCCGCTGGATCGCTCTTCGCCCCCCTTGACCGGAAGCGCGAACCGGGCCATAAAACCCGCCATGAAAACGGTTATCTGCATTATCTGCCGGAAGATTATTCGCTAGCGCGAGCGCTGGCCCGGCCGTTTTCGTCTCCCAAATAGTCAAGATGCGAAACGCCCCGGTCCGCCGGTCGCGATATTTTTCTGATCGTGCATTTGGGAGAGTGAAATGGACGCGACGCCGGAACTGAAGCTGTACAACACGCTGACACGGGAAAAATCGGTGTTTTCGCCGATCGATCCCAACAATGTCCGCATGTATGTCTGCGGCCCGACCGTCTATGACTTCGCTCATATCGGCAATGCCCGGCCGGTCATCGTCTTCGACGTGCTGTTCCGGCTGCTGCGCCATGCCTATGGCAAAGACCACGTCACTTATGCCCGCAACATCACCGACGTCGACGACAAGATCAATGCGCGGGCGCTTCGGGACCATCCGGGCCTGCCGCTCAATGACGCGATCCGCGCGGTCACCGAAAAGACCGAGACGCAATTTCACGCCGATGTCGCCGAACTCGGCTGCCTGGAGCCGAGCTTCGAGCCGCGCGCCACCGACAATATCGTTGAGATGACCGAGATCATCGAGAAGCTGATCGGCAACGGCCATGCCTATGTCGCATCGGGCGAAGTGCTGTTCGACACCAAATCCATGGCGGATTATGGCCAGCTTTCGAAGCGCCCGCTCGACGAGCAGCAGGCCGGCGCGCGCATCGCCGTCGACGCACACAAGAAGAATCCTGGCGATTTCGTGCTCTGGAAACTGTCGAGCCACAACGAGCCCGGCTGGGAGAGCCCCTGGGGCCGTGGCCGGCCCGGATGGCACATCGAATGCTCCGCGATGAGCAAGCGTTATCTCGGTGATGTCTTCGACATTCACGGCGGCGGGCTGGACCTGATCTTCCCGCATCATGAAAACGAAATCGCCCAGTCGCGCTGCGCCCACGGTACCGAGGTGATGGCAAATGTCTGGATGCATAACGGCTTCCTGCAGGTCGAAGGCCGCAAGATGTCGAAATCCGAAGGCAATTTCGTCACCATCCACGAGTTGCTGCACACGGAAACCTTCGGCGGCCGCAAATGGCCGGGCGAGGTGCTGCGCCTTGCCATGCTGATGACGCATTACCGCGAGCCGATCGATTTCTCGATCAAGCGACTGGAAGAGGCCGAACGCCTGCTCGCCAAATGGCCGGCAGCAGATGCCGGCGATGCGGCGCCTGATGAAAGCGTGCTGAACGCGCTTTCGGACGACCTCAATACGGTGGCGGCGGTGCAGGCATTGCATGCGTTGGCGCAAGCTGCCCACACGGATCCTGCCTTGGGCGCCACTTTTGCGGCAACGGCCGACCTTCTGGGCCTGCTGCCGAAAAAGATGGAGATCGACGAAGCCGTCGCATCGGCAATCGATGCGCTGATCGCAATGCGTCTCGAAATGCTGAAGGCGAAGAACTTCACTGAGGCCGACAAGATCCGCGACGAGCTGACGGCGAAGGGCATCCAGCTGAAKGACGGCAAGGACCCGGTGACGGGCGAGCGCGTGACGACGTGGGAGGTCAAGAGATGACGACCTTTAGCGGCGGCTGCCAATGCGGAGCGATCCGTTTCCGCGTCAGCGGCGACATCAAGGATTCGTCGATCTGTCATTGCCGCATGTGCCAGAAGGCGTTCGGTGCCTATTATGCACCGCTGGTCTCAGTACGCGGCGCCGATTTCGAATGGACACGCGGAGAGCGGAAAAGATTCCGCTCTTCCAATTTCGTCGAGCGTGGCTTCTGCGGCGATTGCGGCACGCCGCTGACCTACGAGGCGCCGGATGGTATGGCGATTGCCGCTGGCGCCTTTGACGACCCTTCGGCGTTTCCGCCGGTGATCCAATTCGGCATCGAGGGCAAGATCGGTTTCGTCGATCATCTGCATGAATTGCCGGGGCACCGGACGGAGGAGGATGCGCAGGCCGCCCCCTTCCTGCTCGAACTCGTCTCCTACCAGCATCCCGATCATGAGACGCAGGCATGGCCACCGAAGGAGCTCAGATGACGGCGGAATCAGACAGAAGCGGCGGGTGTCAGTGCGGGGCGGTGCGCTACCGCGCCAAAGGCGAACTCGGCTATCCCCATCTTTGCCATTGCCGCATGTGCCAGAAGGCGGCCGGCAACTATTTCATGCCGCTGGCCGCCGCGATGCGCCGCGATTTCACCCTGACGCGCGGCGAACCGAAATGGTTTCAGTCCTCGGATCTGGTACGGCGCGGCTTCTGCGGCGATTGCGGCACGCCGCTGTTCTACGACATTCCGGATACAGATTTCATCAATCTCACGCTCGGATCGCTGGATAATCCCGATACGGTCAAGCCGGTGATGCAATCGAACACCGGCCGCAAGATGTCCTGGTTTCACGCGCTCGACGGCCTGCCGCTTGAACCACAGCCTGAAACACCCGACCGCGAGAATGCGATTGCGGCAAGCAACCATCAGCACCCCGACCACGACACGAAAAGCTGGCCCCTCGGAGAAAGCTCATGACGGACACGATAAAGACAGGCGGATGCCAGTGCGGCGCCGTGCGCTTCCGCATCTCGGGCAAACTAGGACGCCCCTCGATCTGCCATTGCCGCATGTGCCAGAAGCAGTTCGGCGGTTTTTTCTCGGCGCTCGTCACCGCGCCTGAGGAAGGGATGGAATGGACGCGCGGCGAGCCGAGCTACTTCCAGTCCTCGGTCAATATCGACCGCGGCTTCTGCAGCAATTGCGGCACGCCGATGACCTATCGTCATCCGGGCGGGCTGGAGCTTGCGATCGGCACCTTCGACGACCGCAGCGACCTCGCACCGCTGATCCAGGTCAACTACGAGGCCCGCCTGCCCTGGGTCGAGGAAATCTTCGAGGCGCCGGTGCTGAAGGATCAGGATTTCTACGCACGGCAGGAGGCGATCATCTCCTTCCAGCATCCCGATCACGACACAGAAGTCTGGCCCGCGAAAGGCGTGAAGATATGACCGAGATACTGCGCACGCTCTATCCCGAAATCGAACCCTACGCTTCCGGCCATCTCGATGTCGGCGACGGCCATGTGATCTATTGGGAGCGCTCGGGAACGCCTGGCGCCAAGCCCGCCGTCTTCCTGCATGGCGGCCCGGGCGGCGGCATCTCGCCCGCCCATCGCCGGCTTTTCGATCCCGCTCGCTACGACGTCATGCTGTTTGACCAGCGCGGTTGCGGCAGGTCGACACCGCATGCGGAACTCCATGCCAACACGACCTGGCACCTCGTTGCCGATATCGAGCGGCTGCGCGAGATGGCCGGCGTCGACAGCTGGCAGGTGTTCGGCGGCTCCTGGGGCTCGACGCTGGCGCTCGCCTATGCCGAGACGCATCCAGAGCATGTCTCCGAGCTCATCCTGCGCGGCATCTATACGCTGACCAAGGCCGAACTCGACTGGTATTATCAATTCGGCGTCTCGGAGATGTTCCCTGACAAGTGGGAGCGCTTCGTCGCCCCCATTCCGCCGGAAGAGCGGCATGAAATGATGCATGCCTATCATCGGCGTCTGACGCATGAGGACAGGAACGTCCGCCTCGCGGCCGCGCAGGCCTGGAGCATCTGGGAAGGCGAAACGATCACGCTGTTGCCGGAACCTTCGACGAGCTTCAAGTTCGAAGAGCCGGAATTCGCCTATGCATTTGCGCGCATCGAGAACCATTTCTTCGTCCATGCCGGCTGGATGGATGAGGGACAGCTGATCCGCGATTCCGGCAGGCTCGAGGATATTCCCGGCGTCATCGTGCATGGCCGCTACGACATGCCCTGCCCGGCCAAATATGCCTGGCTGCTGCACAAGGCCTGGCCGAAGGCGGAATTCCACCTGATCGAGGGCGCGGGCCATGCTTATTCGGAACCGGGGATTCTCGATCGACTGATCCGGGCAACGGATAAGTTTGCCGGGAAGCAAGGCTGATCGCTGGAATTGGGGCAGCCCTCACCCCAGCCTCTTTCCGTGAGAAAACCGGGAGAGGTGGCGGCAGCCGGATGAGGGGCAGCATCCGCACTTCATAACAACCCGCTTGGCGGGAGGAAACGACATGAAAGAACGCATCTACCTCTTCGACACGACGCTCCGGGACGGGCAACAAACGCCCGGCATCGATTTCTCCGTCGAGGACAAGATTGCGATCGCCGCCATGCTGGACGAGTTCGGCCTCGACTACGTCGAGGGCGGATATCCCGGCGCCAATCCGACGGATACGGCCTTCTTCAGTGAGAAGCGCACCAGCCAGGCCAGCTTCGTCGCCTTTGGCATGACGAAGCGGGCGGGCGTTTCGGTCTCCAACGATCCCGGCATTGCCGGGCTGCTTCAGGCCAAAAGCGATGCCATCTGTTTCGTCGCCAAGAGCTGGGATTATCACGTCGCGGTGGCGCTTGGCTGCACCAACGAGGAAAACCTCGAATGTATCGCCGAAAGCGTCAAGGCGGCGGTTGGCGCGGGCAAGGAGGCGATCGTCGATTGCGAGCATTTCTTCGATGGCTTCAAGGCCAATCCGGCCTATGCGCTCGCCTGCGCCAAGACGGCCTATGAGAGCGGCGCCCGCTGGGTGGTGCTCTGCGACACCAATGGCGGTACGCAGCCGCCGGAGGTGCGGGCGATCGTCGAGGCGGTGATCGCCTCGGGCGTTCCCGGGCACTGTCTTGGCATCCATGCGCATAACGACACCGGCCAGGCGGTCGCCAATTCGCTTGCCGCCGTCGAAGCCGGTGTCAGGCAGATCCAGGGCACGCTGAACGGCATCGGCGAGCGCTGCGGCAATGCCAATCTGGTGACGCTGATCCCGACGCTGGCGCTGAAGAGCGCCTACAACACACGTTTCGAAACGGCGATCGACGAGGAGCGGCTGCTTAACCTCACCCGGCTCTCGCATGCCTTCGACGAGCTGCTCAACCGCTCGCCCGACCACCAGATGCCCTATGTCGGCGCTTCCGCCTTCGCCACCAAGGCCGGCATCCATGCATCGGCGCTGATCAAGGACCCGCGGACCTATGAACACGTGCCGCCGGAAACCGTCGGCAACTTCCGCAAGGTCATGGTCTCCGACCAGGGCGGCAAGGCGAACTTCATCAATGCGCTGAAACGGCGCGGCATCGCGGTCGCCAAGGACGATCCGAAGCTCGACCTGCTGATCTCCATCGTCAAGGAACGCGAATCCATCGGCTATGCCTATGAGGGCGCGGATGCGAGCTTCGAGCTGCTGGCGCGCCGCACGCTCGGCACGATCCCGGAATTCTTCACCATCGAAGGCTTCCGCGTGATGATCGAGCGCCGCTTTGACAGTCTCGGCCGCGTGAAGATCGTCTCGGAGGCGGTGGTCAAGATCACCATCGACGGCCAGACGCTGATGTCGGTTGCCGATGCCGAAGGCCCGGTCAACGCGCTCGACCTCGCGCTACGGAAGGATTTCGGCAAGTACCAGCACGAGATCGACGATCTGGTGCTCGCCGATTTCAAGGTGCGTATCCTCAACGGCGRCACGGAGGCGATCACCCGCGTGCTCATCGAATCCACCGACAGCGACGGTGTGCGCTGGTGGACGGTCGGCGTCTCGGAGAACATCATCGACGCCTCCTTCCAGGCGTTGATGGATTCCGTCATCTACAAGCTGATGAAGAACCGGCAGCTGGCGGGCAAGATCGCGGCGGAATAAACCTATTCCGCCGGCTCGGCGACGAGACCCCAGCCCTCGCCCGAATACCATTCGCTTCCTTCGGCCTCCGCTCTCCACCACAGGGCGTCGGATATCTTCTCGTCCATCGCTTCGTCTCCCGCTTCAAATCCTCTCACCCTTCATTCAACGAAATGAATTGGCCTATTCACGGCGCTTAAGCTAGGCCGGATCAGAAGAAGAACAAAGATGGAAACACCGATGTCGACCGATGCATCCGTTCCCTTGGCCAAGAACGAAGACAGTCCGCGCGGTTTCGCCTTCGCGCTGACGGCCTATCTGCTCTGGGGCTTCCTGCCGATCTACATGAAGGCGGTGGCGCATATCTCGCCGGCCGAGGTGATCGCGCATCGGATCGTCTGGTCGCTACCGCTGGCGGGCATCGTGCTGATCGTGCTCGGGCGCACTGGGGATATCCGCGCAGCACTCAGCTCGCCGCGCATGCTGGCGATGGCGGCGCTGACGGCGTCGCTGATTACCGTCAACTGGGGTACCTATGTCTGGGCGATCGGCGCCGGCCATTCGCTCGATGCAGCACTCGGCTATTTCATCAATCCGCTGTTCAGCATCTTCCTCGGCGCGGTATTGCTCAAGGAAAGGCTGCAGCCGCTGCAGATCGCGGCGATCGCGCTTGCGGCGCTTGCCGTCGGCATTCTCGCGCTGGACAGCGGCGGCATCCCGTGGGTGGCGCTGACGCTGGCGATCAGCTGGGGTTTCTACGCCCTGTTGCGCAAGACGCTGCCACTCGGGCCGAACCAGGGCTTCTTCCTCGAAGTGCTGATCCTCAGCGGGCCGGCCCTCATCTATATCCTCTATCTGGAATTCGGCAGCGGCCAGGGCCACCTCTATCGCACCGGTCTTGCCGACACGACCCTGCTGCTCGGCTGCGGCGTCATCACCGCCGTGCCGCTGATGATTTATGCGAACGGCGCCAAGCTGTTGAAACTCTCGACGATCGGTATCATGCAGTATATCGCGCCGACGATGATCTTCCTGATCGCCGTCTTCGTCTTCCACGAGCCGCTCGGTACGGCACGCATGATCGCCTTCCCGCTGATCTGGGCGGGGCTGTTCCTCTATAGCTGGTCGATGCTGAAGGGAAGTCGCGGGCGGTAGAGCAATTCCAGCAAAAGCTTGGAGCGGTTCTGCGCTTGCGCGACAGCCGAACCGCTCCAAAGGCGCGCGCGCCTACATCTTCGAAATCACCTCGTCCTCGCCGTTACGATCGGCAGCGAGTTGGGCTGCCTGGGCCATGATCGCCGGAATGATGCCGGAGATCTCGTCGACGACGAGCGGCTGCACCCGATGGGCGGTGTGCAGGAAGCCTTCTTCGGTCATATGGCGCATCAGCTCCATCATCGGATCCCAGAAACCGTTGACGTTGGCAAAGACCATCGGCTTCTCGTGGCGGCCGAGCTGCGCCCAGGTCATGATCTCGACGATCTCCTCCAGCGTACCGATGCCGCCGGGCAGCGCGACGAAGGCATCGGAGCGCTCGAACATGGTGTGTTTGCGCGCATGCATGTCAGGGGTTACAATGAGTTCGTTGAGTTGACCAAGCGAATGGCGAGTCGCTTCCATATCGATCAGGAATTCGGGAATGATGCCCGTGACCTGACCGCCGCCTGAAAGCACGCCGCTTGCAACCGCGCCCATGATGCCTTTGGTACCCCCGCCATAGACGAGGCGCAGGCCGTATTCGGCGATCTCTCTTCCGAGAGCACGCCCGGCCGCCATGTGGGAAGGATCGCGTCCCGGCCTTGAGCCGCAGTAAACGCAGATGGATCGAATCGATACAGATTGTTCGGTCATAGAGGCAAACAACTATTCCATTTCAATGCAGTCAAGAAAATTGACTGAAAAGCAGCGTGCCTAGCTTGCCTAATTGCTTTGAATGCTTGTGAAAAGCAACGGGAATCGCTAGCAATTTCGGTTACTACGGCAAATTGCCGCTCTGGGAGACATAATGATGAAGAACCGTGCCGGCTTGCTGGCCCTTGCAGTGCTCGTAATCGCAATCCTACTGATGGTATTTTTCGTCATGCCGCGCATCGGCGGCGATGCAACCAAGGTCGGCGACGCCATCAACCAGGCGAGCACGGAGCTCAAGAACACGGTTAACGAGGCCGCAAAGACATCGCGCTCCGCCGTTGCCGACTCGGCTGCGGTCGCCGACCAGGTGGGTCGCCTTTCGGCCGATGCAGGCGTGTCGCTCAGCGAGCTCAAGGCGCTGTTTGCCGACGGCAAGGGCCCCGCCATCGATGTCTTCACCGCCGCCAAGACCAAGGCCGTCAGCGCGCTGACCGCACTTGCCGATTTCACAATTCCCGAGGGCCTAGATCCCGCGACCCAGACCCTTGCCGCCAAAGCCAAGGACGGCGGCGCGAAAGCGCTCGCCATCGTCCAGTCGCTGCCCGAGAATATCGCCGATGCGCTTGCCGCGATCGCCAAGGCCGAAACTGCGCTGACCCGTGCGCCGGAGCCTGCCCCTGCGGCGAACACGGCAGCGGAGAATACCGGCCCGAAGCTTCCGGCCTTCGACGTATTGCGCGTTGAGCCCGACGGCTCGACGGTGATTGCCGGCTCCGCCGAACCGAACGGCAAGCTCGAGGTGCTCGATGGCGAAAAGGTGGTGACGACGGCCAATGTCGATGCGAGCGGTGATTTCGCCGCCGTCCTCGACGATCCGCTTCCGGCGGGCGACCACCAGCTCGTGCTCAAGTTCACGGGCAAGGACGGCAAGAGCATGCTCTCCGAAGAAGTCGCGACCATTTCCGTGCCGAAGGACGGCAATGGCGCCAACCTGCTCGCCATGGTCTCCAAACCCGGTGCGGCGAGCCGCATCATTACCGCGCCAAAGGCCGGAACCGAAGTTGCCGATGCCTCCAATCCGATGGCGCCGCCTGCGGACAAGCCGGCAACGGGCGAAAGCTCGGCTGCGCCTGCTGCAACACCTGCACCAACCGGCGAGCTGGCGTTGCAGACGCCGAACCTCACCGACACCTCCTCCAATGGCGCAGCTACGGCACCGGATAAGACCAATGTGCCCGATGTGATGGTCAATGCCGTCGAAATCGAGGGCAACAAGATCTTCATCGCCGGCACGACTCGTTCCAATGCCAAGGTCATCGGTTATGCCGACGACAGCCTCGTCGGCCAGGATACCGCCGGCTCCGACGGGCATTTCGTCATCGACGGTGTGGTGTCGCTCTCGGTCGGCGACCACAAGATCCGCGTCGATGTCGTCGATCCCACAGGCAAGGTGATCGTGCGTGCGGCGGTGAACTTCAATCGCCCGGCCGGCGATCAGGTAAGGGTCGCCGCGCAATCGGTCCCCGCCGACGCGAACGGCGCTTCCTCGATGGTGCCGCTCGACGAAGGCGAGCTTGGCAAACTCAAAGCGGAGGCCGGCAAGGCCTACGGCCTGCTGAAGGGACTGTTTGCCGAGGGCAAGTTGCCGGGGGCCGAACAGCTTGCGGCGGCGCGCTCGGCAACGGAATTCGCGCTGCGCTCCGTCGCCGACTTCCGCCCGGCCGCCGATGCGTCGGACAGCTTCAAGCAAGCGTCCGGCTCGTCCTCGCAGATCGCCGGCAAGGCGCTGAAGCTGCTGCAGGGCCTGCCTAAGGATGCAAAGTCCGTCGGCGCCGCGCTCGAAAGACTGGGCGGGATGATCGCCGAACTCACCGCTGCACCCGCGCCGGCAGCGCCATCTGCAAACGATGTCGGAAGCAGCCAGCCGAAGACGATCGAACAGGCGCCGCTGACGGCGAACAACGCGGCGGTCATCATTCGCCGCGGCGACACTCTGTGGCAGATCTCGCGCCGCACCTATGGCCTCGGTGTTCGTTACACGACGATCTACATCGCCAACGAGGACAAGATCATCAATCCCGATCGCATTCGCCCCGGTCAGATCTTCGGCCTGCCGAAGGATGTGTTGCCGAATGCCGAAGAGCTGCACCGCAAGCGCCTTTCCGGCCAGCACCTCTAAGCAGCAGACATCATGACGAGGCCGGGCAACATACTGCAGTTCAAAGTGCTACAGCGTCCTTTGCGCGTCTGAAAAGATGCGCGGCGCTGTCGTCGCCCGGCCTGTCTTTTCCTCAGCCCTGCAATTGTTGTATTCGTCCGCCTGGCACCCTATCTGGCGGTGGCGGCTGCGGGCTATGGGAAGCGCTTTCAGGCACATCCCGGTTCCGTGCTTTTGCCGGCATCGAAGCGCCGTAGTCGCGGCAAGCCCATCCGGGCTGGAGACAAGCATGGCAAACGGCAAGACAGTCTCGGAATCCAACCTGCTGCAGACGCTTCTCAACCTCTGGCCCTATATGTGGCCGGCCGGCCGGCCCGACCTCAGGATGCGCGTCGTCTGGGCCTCGGTCTTTCTGCTGATCTCCAAATTCGTCCTGCTGCTCGTCCCCTATTTCTTCAAGTGGTCGACCGATGCGCTGAACGGCAGGATGGATCTTGCCGGCTCTGTGCCGCCGCTGCTGGCCGGCGCCATCGCGCTGGTGATCGCCTATAACATCACCCGGCTGATCCAGCTTGGCCTCAACCAGCTGCGCGACGCACTCTTTGCCAGCGTCGGACAACATGCCGTGCGCCAGCTCGCCTACAGGACCTTCGTGCATATGCACGAGCTGTCGCTGCGCTTCCATCTGGAGCGCAAGACTGGCGGGCTTTCGCGCATCATCGAGCGCGGCACCAAGGGCATCGAGACGATCGTGCGCTTCACGATCCTCAATTCGGTCCCGACCGTCATCGAATTCCTGCTGACGGCAGTGATCTTCTGGTGGGGCTACGGCTTCTCCTATCTCGCCGTTACCGCCTTTACCGTCTGGGCCTATATCTGGTTCACGATCCGCGCATCCGACTGGCGCATCGCCATCCGCCGGTCGATGAACGACAGCGATACCGACGCCAATACCAAGGCGATCGACTCCCTCCTCAATTTCGAGACCGTCAAATATTTCGGCAATGAGGAGATGGAGGCCAAGCGCTTCGACAAATCGATGGAACGCTACGAGAAGGCCGCGACCGATGTCTGGACCTCGCTCGGCTGGCTGAACTTCGGCCAGGGCGTCATCTTCGGCATCGGCACGACCATCATGCTGGTTCTGTCGGCGCTGGCCGTGCAGCGCGGCGAGCAGACGGTCGGGGATTTCGTCTTCGTCAATTCGATGCTGCTGCAGCTTTCCGTGCCGCTCAACTTCATCGGCTTCGTCTATCGCGAAATCCGCCAGGGGCTGACCGATATCGAGCAGATGTTCGACCTGCTTGAGGTGAAGGCCGAGGTCCATGACGCGCCCGATGCGACGGAGCTTCGGATCGGCCAGGGCGCGATCTCTTTCAAGGACGTGCACTTCTCCTACGATCCGGCCCGCCCAATCCTGAAGGGCATTTCCTTCGAGGTGCCGGCCGGCAAGACGGTCGCCGTCGTCGGCCCGTCGGGTGCCGGCAAATCGACGCTGTCGCGCCTGCTCTATCGTTTTTACGATATCCAGAGCGGCGCGATCACCGTCGACGGCCAGGATATCCGCACGGTGACGCAGAAGAGCCTGCGTACGGCGATCGGCATGGTGCCGCAGGATACGGTGCTCTTCAACGACACGGTCGCCTACAACATTCGCTACGGCCGCACATCGGCCAGCGACGGCGAGGTCTTTGCAGCCGCCGAGGTGGCGCAGATTGCGCATTTCATCGAAATGCTGCCCGAGGGGTTCGAAACCAAGGTCGGCGAGCGCGGGTTGAAGCTTTCGGGCGGAGAGAAGCAGCGGGTGGCGATCGCCCGCACCATCCTCAAGGCACCGCCGATCCTGATCCTCGACGAGGCGACGTCAGCGCTCGACACGACGACGGAACGGGACATCCAGGAAGCACTCGACCTGGTTTCGAAGAACCGCACGACGCTTGTTATCGCCCACCGGCTTTCGACGGTGATCGGCGCCGATGAAATCATTGTGCTCAAAAGCGGCGAGATCGCCGAGCGCGGAACACATGCCGCCCTCCTCGAAAGAAACGGCCTTTATGCCTCGATGTGGAACCGCCAGCGCGAAGCGACACAGGCGGAGGAACATCTGAAGCAGGTGCGCGAAAGCGACGACCTCGGCGTGATAACGCGGCTTGCTCCGGCAAGCTGAGCCGGGAGACCGACGCCGGCCGGCTTTTGTTGTTCAGAACCCCGGCATGGGAACCAGGGCCGAGGCCGCAGCATTGCCCCGGAGACGGTTTTTCGCTAACCAGCAAAAATGAAAACGCAAGGAGACCGGCAGCCATGAGCCTGTTCAACACGGTTCGCAACACGATCGTTCCCGTGCACAAGGAGGGTTATCCCTTCGTTGCCGCCTTCTTCGTCGCGTCGCTGGTCTTGGGCTGGATCTTCAAGCCGCTCTTCTGGATCGGCATGATCTTCACGCTCTGGTGTGCCTATTTCTTCCGTGATCCCGAGCGCGTGACTCCGCAGGACGACGACCTGGTGATCTCTCCCGCCGACGGCAAGGTCTCGGCGATCCAGATGGTGACCCCTCCGGCAGAGCTCAACCTCGGCTCGGAGCCGATGCTGCGCATCTCGGTCTTCATGAACGTCTTCAATTGCCATGTGAACCGGGCGCCGATGCGCGGGCGCATCGTCAGCATCAACTACCGCTCCGGCAGCTTCGTCAACGCCGAGCTCGACAAGGCGAGCGAGGACAATGAGCGCAACGGGCTGGTGATCGAAACCCGGCACGGCCAGATCGGCGTCGTGCAGATCGCCGGCCTCGTGGCGCGGCGCATCCTCTGCTGGGCGAACCCCAACGAGCCGGTGGATGCCGGCGAGCGCTTCGGGCTGATCCGTTTCGGCTCGCGGCTCGATGTGTTCCTGCCCGCCGGTGCCGCGCCACGCGTCTCGCTCGGCCAGACGGCGGTTGCGGGAGAAACCGTCATCGCCGAATTCGCCTCCGCCAAGGGTCCCGTCATCAGCCGCCGCAGCTAGGAACGATTGGAACGCGATATGGAAACGCCTTTTCCGCCTTTCGAGCCCAACGGGCCGGATGATTCCGCCCGCGGCCCGCGTCTGCGCGAAATCCCGCTCCGGCTCGTCTTTCCGAACCTCATTACCATTCTGGCGATCTGCGCCGGACTGACCGGCATCCGGCTGGCTTTCGAGAATCGTTACGAGCTCGCCGTCTCCATGGTGCTGCTCGCGGCCTTCCTCGATGGCATCGACGGACGCGTAGCGCGGCTGATGAAGGCGACTTCGAAGTTCGGGGCGCAGATGGATTCGCTTGCCGACATCGTCAATTTCGGCGTCGCGCCCGCCCTCGTCGTCTATGTCTTCGCGCTCGACCAGGCACGCTCGCTCGGCTGGATTGCCGCCCTGATCTATGCGATCGCCGCCGGGCTTCGCCTTGCTCGCTTCAATGTCATGGCCGAACGCGAAAACAAGGCGAGCTGGCAATCGGAATATTTCGTCGGCGTGCCGGCGCCGGCCGGCGCCATGCTGGTGCTGCTGCCGGTCTATCTCGGCTTCCTCGGGCTGGCGACGGACCGCACCTTCGCCTATCTCTCGTCGATCTACACCGTGCTCATCGCCTTCCTGCTTATCAGCCGGCTGCCGGTCTGGTCGGGCAAATCGGAAGGCAACCGCCTGCGGCGCGATCTCGTGCTGCCGATGATGCTCGGCGTCGTGCTCTATGTGGCTCTGCTGATGAGCTACACCTGGGAAGTGATGGTCTTCACCGTTGCCGCCTACCTCGTATCGCTTCCCTTCGGCGCCCGGAAATGGCGGCGGAAATACGGGACGCTGACGATCGAGGAGCCGGGCATCGGCGACGACGATATCGGCCGGCACATCTGACCTCCGAGCATTTCCGGATTTCTTCGAATGACGGAAATGCTTCTCTCCCTTCGTTCTGACGGATCCCCGGGAAAAGCATGCGCTTTATCCGGGTGAAAACCGTTCCGCGCTTTTCCCCGAAAACCGCTTTCGGACTTTTATTGGAACTGCTCTCTTCAGTAAGTATTAACCAACGTAGGCTTCAGTTAAGCCTCGCGAATTATGGTGGGCGTTTACAAATCCTGATAAGCGACGCCCCCGTTTTGTCGCTATTCGTGACGAAACATCAAACTATAAAATACCCAGGGAAGAACCACGCAAGGAGAGTATCGTGACTTCGAAGAAGAGCAGTACCGGCGAACAGCAGGTGGCCAAGCCAGACCTCGCCGCCAACTATCGCCCCGTCGGCCTGAAGGCTGTTGCCGCAGCATCGCTGATGGCCAAGCATAAGCCGACCGGCGTCAAAAAATCCGCTTGAGGCGGAAAGCTTCAAATCGGAATCATGCGTGCTTTCGGGTTACATGCGTTAGGCACCGCTGACGAAGTGAGTGACGAGGCGATCGCCGGAAATCTCCCGACAACGCTCTGGCGACATAAGCACAACCCGAAAAACCTGATGGACGGAGCGACGCATCGCCGCCGCCTATCTGAGACGTCGACGCCGATCGGTCACCGACGGGCCTGCAGGTGCGGCGGATAGTGTTCAGAAGAAGCTGAGCTGGCCGTCGTCAGGCCTTTGCTTCTCGGGCGCCCTCAGCGGCTTTTCGATGACGACCGGCTCCTGCAGGTCGGGACCCATATTGGCGACCTTGTTGACCTTGTCGGAGACCGGGACGGCCTCGAAGAAATCATCCTGAACGGGCTGCAGCAGGTCGGCCACCTCGCGCGGTTCCTGGGTCTTGCAATCGAGCCAGCGGGAGAAATCCTCAGGTCTGATGACGACAGGCATGCGATCGTGGACCGCTGATATGGCTGAATTGGCTGCTGTCGTCAGGATCGCGCCGGTATCGACCTCGGAGCCGTCGGCCGACGACCATGTCTCCATCAACCCGGCAAAGGCGATGACCCCACCCTGGCGCGGCCTGATCCAATAGGGCTGCGGCCGCTCGCCGCTTTCCTTGGACGGGCGATGCCATTCATAAAAACCGGAGGCCGGAATGAGCACGCGACGATGACGCATGGCTGCGCGGAAAGAGGCTTTGCCGATCGCGGTTTCGGAGCGCGCGTTGATTAGCAGCGGGAAATCCTTCGGGTCCTTGACCCAACCCGGCGTGAGGCCCCAGCGCACGAGCACGGCGCGCCGGTCGGCCAAGTTGCTGCCCTGCTCCCTGCCCTCGCCTGATATGACGACGAGGATCGGTTGCGTCGGCGCGATGTTGTAACGCGCCGGAAAGTCGTCGAGATCGAGACCGGAGAAGACGTCGCGCAGGTCGGCGCTGGAGATTGTCAGGGCGAAACGTCCACACATCGGCTTGTCTTTGCACCCGGCTGGTGTTCGGTCAAGACACCTCAGCCTCTCGGCGCGAAGAGGATGAGGCTGGCGCCGGCAAGGCAGATCAGCGCACCGCCGATATCGTAACGATCAGGCACGCGGGCTTCGACCAGCCACAGCCAAAGCAGCGAGGCGAGGATATAAATGCCGCCATAGGCCGCGAAGGTACGGCCGGCGACCTCGCTCGGCACCAGCGTCAGAAGCCAGGCGAAAAGCACCAGAGAGACCATGCCCGGCGCCAGCCACCAGATGGACTTTTCGAGCTTCAGCCATGCCCAGAAAGCAAAGCAGCCGGCGATCTCGAAGACCGCGGCAAACGCATAGATGATGTAGGTCACGGAAGCCCTTTCGAATCCTTCGGCTTTTTGCTTCATGCATGTCGCTATCTCAAAACCGCTGCACACTTTTGAGCGACATGCATTGGCAACTATCCCTGCGAAAAGTGTGGAAGCCAAGCAGCGCCGGCATGCAAATGTCGGTTCATCGGATAGGATAGGCGATCACAGCAAGAGCAGTCCCGATGACCTCCACCGCCAAACCCGGCTCCGCCGCCATCCTCGAACGCGACGGACGATTCCTTCTGGTGTTGCGCCGCAACCCGCCTTCCGCCGACATGTACGCCTTTCCCGGCGGGCGCGCCGAGCCCGGCGAAACGCCGGAGCAAACGGC